>JAAOZY010000482.1 GCA_012274205.1 Betaproteobacteria bacterium | reverse complement strand
GGTATTGGCGCGCCAGGCGCTCCATCGCCGTGACCTGCTCCATCAGCACGCGGCTGCCGCGCGCGGCCTGCGCCGCCTGATCCACGGCCGCCTGGCTCTGCGTGGCGAGCCGGTCCACGTCGGTGGTGGCGTTCAGCAGCGCGACAATCAGCGGCAGGGACACCAGGGCAAAGCCCAGCAGCAGCAGTTTCAGGAACGATCTCGGGTAGCGCAGACCGGAAAATTCAAAGTGGGATTTCATGCCGGGGCGAGCTCCTGTGGAGGAGGCTGCAATCATAGCAGCGGCCCATGCTGCAGGCGCGCCAGCGATGATGATCGGGCGCAGGGTAAAATCGGCCTGCCGGATTATGCGAGCTCACCCAAGCACCGAATCGATCATAGCTGATGAAACCCGCATTTAGCGTGCGCGCCTGTGAAGAGCGCGATATGACCGCGATCACCGCGATCTACGCATATCACGTGCTGCATGGGCTCGCCAGCTTCGAGCTCGAGGCGCCCGACGCGGCGGAAATGGGGCGCCGGCGCGCGCGCGTGCTCGCGCTGAGCCTGCCCTACATCGTGGCCGAACTGGACGGCCGGGTTATCGGCTACGCCTACGCCGCGCCCTATCGCGACCGGCCGGCGTACCGCTATACCCTGGAAGATTCGATTTACATCGCGCGCGACGCCGCGGGCCTGGGTGCCGGGCGCGCCTTGCTCGAGGCCCTCCTCGCCGCCTGCGCGCAGGCCGGCTATCGGCAAATGGTGGCGGTCATCGGCGACAGCGCGAACCACGCATCGATCGGATTGCATGCTGCCTGCGGGTTTAAACACGTGGGGTGCCTGCCTGGCACCGGCCTGAAGTTCGGGCGCTGGGTGGACAGCGTGTTCATGCAAAGAGCGCTGGGCGAGGGCGAGCGCAGCCTGCCGCCCGACACCGCCTGATTCTCCTGCGGTCCCGCGGCCATTGCGGCAAGCCCGGATCGGCCTCTTAAGTCTCATTTAATCCTGCGCACCTAGCATGGGGGCATATGGAGCCGAGGCTCCATTGCGAAATCCCCCACAACCAGGAGCGAAACATGCAACAGAAAATGTTGGTTAGAAGCCTGATCGCGGCCGGCGTCATTGCAGCCGGCGCCGGTGCATACGCGAAATACGACGGGTCGGTGCTTTCCGATGCGCACGCCGCAAGCGCCCCGGTCGCGGCGGCGACAGCAGGTGCACAGCCCGCGATGGTTGCCGCGCTGCCGGATTTCACCGGCATCGTCGAGCAAAACGGGCGCGCGGTCGTCAATATCAGCGTCACCAGCGACATGAAGAAAGTCGCCAATGCGCCTGGACTGGATCCGAACGATCCTATGTTCCAATTCTTCCGCCAGTTTGGGATGCCGCTGCCGCAGGAGCAGACGCCCACGCACGCACTCGGCTCGGGCTTCATCGTCAGTCCGGACGGGGTCATCCTCACCAATGCGCACGTGGTGAACGGCGCGTCGGAAGTGATGGTCAAGCTTACCGACAAGCGCGAATTCGAAGCCAAGGTGGTCGGCATTGACAAGCCGAGCGACATCGCGGTTCTCAAGATCGACGCGAAGAATCTCCCCACGGTCAAACTCGATCCGGCCGACGACGTAAAGGTCGGCGAGTGGGTGGTAGCGATCGGCTCTCCCTTCGGTTTCGAAAATTCCGTGACCGCAGGCATCGTGAGCGCGAAGTCGCGCTCCTTGCCCGATGCGTCCTATGTGCCGTTCCTGCAGACTGATGTCGCCGTCAATCCGGGCAATTCCGGCGGTCCGCTGTTCAATACCAAAGGCGAAGTCGTCGGCATCAATTCGCAGATCTATTCCCGCTCCGGCGGCTACCAGGGACTTTCGTTTGCGATCCCGATCCAGGTGGTGATGCACGTCAAGGATCAACTGCTGCAGCACGGCAGCGTTACGCGCGGGCAGCTCGGCGTGGCGATTCAGGACGTCAATCAGGCGCTTGCGGATTCCTTCGGCCTGAAGCAGCCGACAGGCGCTCTGGTCAGTTCGGTGGACAAGACCGGCGCCGCGGCCAGGGCCGGGCTCGAGCCCGGTGACGTAATCCTGCGTTACAACCAGAAGGACATCGCGAGTTCCTCGCAGCTGCCGATGCTGGTCGCCGATAGCGCGCCCGGGAGCACGGCAAAGCTGCAGATCATGCGCAACGGCGAAACCAGGAATATCGATGTGATCGTTGGCAACAGCAACAGCACCAAGGTCGCGAAGGCGGATGCCGCCGACCACGATCATGGGCGGCTGGGCGTGCTGGTGCGACCGCTCAACCCCGACGAGCGCGGACAGACTGGCGCCGGCGGCGGCGTCATGGTCGAGGATGTCGCCGGCGCAGCCGCGCAGGCAGGGATCCAGCCCGGCGACCTGATCCTGTCCGTGAACGGCACGCCGATCAAGAATCCGGCGCAGTTGAAGGCGCTGGTTGCCAAGGCCGGCAAGCACGTGGCGCTATTGGTCCAGCGTGAGCAGGGCAAGATATTCATTCCAGTCGATCTGGGCTGAAACCCGGGCGCACCTGATCCGGCGGCGGCGCGCGATCGCCGCTGCGCCGCGCCGGGGCAGATGGGAAGAGACTGCAACGGTGGCGTTCTTTGTCCATGCCACGGCTCCAAGTTCGATCCTGCCGGCCGCGTGCTGTCGCGGTCGGACGCGCATTGGTTCACTTCAGCGTAGCGGTCGCGCCATTTTGTACTCTGTGCCTGGCCAGGATGAAATCGCAGTGCGCAACGTAGAGCAGGTCGGCGAGCTTGCGTACCAGCTGGTCTTCGTACATGTCGATCCTGCCGTCGGCCATCGCCACGCGCCAAAGGCATTCGATGAACTGTGCCTTGCGTTCCGGTGAAAAAACCTTGTTGATCAGGGCCACTGGCCGGTAATAGGAGACCAGGCGATTTTCGCTGCGGCCCGCGTCTTCTATCATGGGCGCTGCGTCCTCCGCGGCGAGATCGAATAATTCCTGCATTGCGCGCATTGCCGCATCGCGCTTGCGCTCCGCGCCCGCCGTGTCCATGCGCGCCACCTCCATCAGCAGGCCGCAGCCGGCGTTTTGCAGCGCCAGGGCCTCGCGCCGGGCGAGGGTCTCCGGGCTGGGTGCGATTTCGCCGATCAGGCTGCGGATTTGCGTAAGAAGCGATTCAAGCATGTATGCGTGCCCTTTGCGAAAACATCACCTATGGGAGTCGGCCGTCGCGCGACAGTTCATCTGCGCCGCGCTTGCGGCATTTGAACCCGGCGGGCTTAAGGCAGTCTTAAGCATGGAATGCGAGACTCAAACTCAGGAAGACAAAAGAAGGAATCCGAGTAGTGAAGCAATTTAGCTTTCGCCTGAATTCGTGGCAGGGCGGTTGGCCCGGGCTTGCAGTATTGCTCGTCGCGGCGGCCTTGCTCTGGGTCGGTTTTGCGCTGGCGCTGGTGCTGGCGCTGCTCGCGGGTGTGACGCTGCTGGTGTCGCGGATACGGCGACTGTGGGCGCGCAAACCCGCGGCGCGCGAACCGCAGGTCATCGAAGGACAGTACACCCGGCTTGAACATTGATGCGAGTTGCGCGCCTTCGCCCTGCTGCCGCCTGCGCGTTTTTTGCGCTCGCCGGGTGGCTGTGCGGCGCGGCGGCGGTCGCGGCGCCTGATGCGGCTGCGCCGGGCGCAGCGTCCGCTTATCGATCGATCGCGATAGAGCGGCCGGCGCGCGGCGCGATGGTGTTCGACAATGCCGGCGACATGGATGTCGTCGTCGCGGTTTCACCCGAACTGCATACCGCTGCCGGAGACCGGATTGCGCTGATTCTGGACGGCCGCACGGCGTCGATGCGCGGCGCGACGCGATTCAGGCTCACCGGCGTCGTGCGCGGCGAGCACAGTGTCGAAGCGCAACTCATGGACAGCAGCGGCAATGCGCTGATCGCGTCCAGTCCGGTGACGTTCCACATGTGGCAGGCCTCGCGGCTGTTTCCCAAGCGCCGCGTACATTGACGGCGCTGCAGCGCCCCGATATCTGCGGAATTGTCCGCAGCAAAGCCGCATCCGGCCAGGAAAATCCGGAGTCGAACAGCGCAGAGGGTGTGTTTCAACACGAGGGGATAGCTCCCCTCATACTCCCCTATAATGGGCGTTGCAAAATTTCATTTTGCAAGCGGTCCATAGAGCCGAGCGGATCGGCGTTTGCGCGCGCCTGGTGCTGGAGTCTGGAGTGTAACGGACTGAGAAATAAGCTAAAATGCGATCTCAGTGCCTTTGGTGCCCAGGAAGGGACTCGAACCCCCACAGTGTCGCCACCGCATGGACCTGAACCATGTGCGTCTACCAATTCCGCCACCTGGGCACAAGGTGCGCAATTCTATAGGAAACAAGGATTTTGTCAACGCAGAAACCCCCTAAACGCGGCTCTATTTCGCGCAATCCGGCAGAGCCGCGCGCTGCACGCAATCCCGAGGGCATGCGCACCGCGCGCAGCCCGGCGGACGCGCGCGCAGCGCGCAATTCTACTTCACGCTCGGCACGCGACCCGCATTACGCGCGCGAAGCCGAACTCTACGAACATCCGCTGCCCAGCCGCGAGCTGGTGCTCGATACCCTGGCCAAGGAAGGCATTCCGGTGCTGGAGGAAGACCTGCACCGTTTGCTGCACATCGAGCCGGACGAGCTCGACAGTTTCAACCGCCGGCTGCGCGCGATGGAGCGCGAGGGCCAGATCATGCGCAATCGCCGCGGCGCGATCCTGGTCGCAGGCAAGCTCGACCTGGTCGCCGGCCGCGTCGAGGGCCATCCGGACGGTTATGGTTTTCTCGTGCCCGACGAAGCCGGGCCGGACATGTTCCTGTCGGAAAAGGAGATGCGCAAGGTGCTGCACGGCGACCGCGCAATGGCGCGCGCCAGCGGCGTCGACCGGCGCGGGCGCCCGGAAGGCAGCATCGTCGAAATCATTTCGCGCGCCAATACGCGTCTCGTCGGCCGCCTGCACAAGCCCCACGGCGTCGCTTTCGTCGCGGCCGAGAACCGGCGCATCAGCCAGGACATCCTGATTCCGCCCGGCGCGGAGATGGGCGCCAAGCCGGGGCAGGTGGTGACGGTGGAAATCGTGGCGCAGCCGGACAAGAACGCGCAGCCGGCAGGGCGCATCGTCGAGGTGCTCGGAAACTACGCCGACCCAGGCATGGAAATCGAGATCGCGCTGAGGAAACACGAACTGCCCTACGAATTTTCGAGTGCAGCGCTGCGCCTCGCGGAAAAGCTGCCTGACGAAGTGCGCCCGAACGACGCAAAAGGGCGCGAGGACCTGCGCGCGTTGCCGCTGGTGACCATCGACGGCGAGACCGCGCGCGATTTCGACGATGCGGTACATTGCAAGCGCGAAGGCAACGGTTTCCGCCTGTGGGTGGCGATCGCCGATGTGAGCCACTACGTGCGCCCCGGCGATGCGCTCGATGTGGACTCGCGCGAGCGCGGCAACTCGGTGTATTTCCCGCGCCGCGTGATTCCGATGCTGCCGGAGAAGCTCTCCAACGGCCTGTGTTCGCTCAACCCGAACGTGGATCGCCTGTGCATGGTATGCGAGATGAGCGTGGACGCGACAGGCGAGATCGGTCCCTACCGCTTCTATCCCGCCGTCATGCGCTCGCAGGCGCGCCTGACCTACAACCGGGTGGCGGCCGCGCTCGGGCTGCAGCCGCAGAAAGGCGAGGCGGTGCCGGCGCCGCTGCTGCCGCATCTGCAGGATTTGTATGCGCTGTATCACGTGCTCGCCAAGGCGCGCGACAAGCGCGGCGCCATTGATTTCGAGACCATCGAGACGCAGATGCTGTTCGACGATCAGGGCAAGATCGAAAACATCGTGCAGGTGCAGCGCAATGACGCGCACCGCCTGATCGAGGAATGCATGCTCGCGGCCAACGTCTGCGCCTCCGATTTTCTGAAGAGCCGCAAGCACCCGGCGCTGTATCGCGTGCACGAAGGGCCGACGCCGGAGAAGCTGGAGGCGTTGCGCATTTTCCTCAAGCAGTTCGGCCTCGACCTCAGCGGCGGCGACACGCCGCACGCGAAGGACTATGCCAAGCTGCTTGCAAAGATCAAGGGCCGTCCCGACATCCAGCTGCTGCAGACGGTGCTGCTGCGATCGCTCAGGCAGGCGCAATACAGCCCGGAAAACGTGGGCCATTTCGGCCTTGCCTACGAGGCCTATACCCATTTCACTTCGCCCATCCGGCGTTATCCGGATTTGGTCGTGCATCGCGCGATCAACGCCGCGTTGTCGGGCAAGAGCTACAGCCCGGGCAATTGGAGCGAATTGGGCGAGCATTGCTCCAAGACCGAGCGCCGCGCCGACGAGGCGACGCGCGACGTCGAGTCCTGGCTCAAGTGCTATTACATGCAGGACCGCATCGGCGAAGAGTTCCCGGGTTCCATCAGCGCCGTTACCGGCTTCGGCATATTCGTTGCCCTGGACGATATCTACGTCGAGGGCCTGGTGCATATCTCCGAGCTGGGCGAGGACTACTATCATTTCGACGCCGCCAGGCACCAGCTGCTGGGCGAGCGCACGGCGCGGCGCTTTCGCCTGTCCGACCGGGTGCGGGTGAAGCTGGTGCGCGTCGATCTGGACTCGAGCAAGATCGATTTCCGCCTCGCCGAAGAAGCCGCTCCGAAAAAGAAAAGGTCCTGAGCCGTGAGCGGTACCAGCTTCATCCATGGCTTCCACGCCATCACCGCGCGCCTGCGCCTGGATGCGAAAAGCGTGCATGAACTCTACTGCGACAGCGCGCGCGCCGACCCGCGCATGCGCGACCTGGTCAAGCTCGCCGAGAACCTGGGTCTGCGCGTGCTGCAGGTGGATGCCAGGCGCCTGGACGGCATGGCGCCCCCCGGCAGGCACCAGGGCGTGGTGGCGCGGGTGGATGCGCTGCGCCGGCTGGTCTCGCTCGATGACCTGCTCGACCGTCTGAAGGAGCCGCCGCTGCTGCTCGCGCTCGACGGCGTGCAGGACCCGCACAACCTCGGCGCCTGCCTGCGCGTGGCCGATGCCGCCGGCTGCCACGCCGTCATCGCGCCCAAGGATCGTGCCGTGGGCCTGTCGGCCGCCGTGATCAAAGTGGCAAGCGGCGCCGCCGACAGTGTGCCCTATATCGCGGTGACCAATCTCGCGCGCACGCTGCGCGAACTCAAAGAACGCAACATCTGGGTGGTGGGCGCGGATTCGGAAGCGCGCGAAGACCTGTATGCGGCGCAGCTGCCCGCCGCGATCGCCTGGGTGCTGGGCGCGGAAGGCGAGGGCTTGCGCCGGCTCACGCGCGAAACCTGCGACCAGTTGGTCAAAATCCCCATGCTGGGCCGGGTCGAAAGCCTCAATGTCTCGGTCGCGAGCGGGGTCGTGCTGTTCGAATCGCGTCGCCGGCGCGCGGCCAAAGCCTGAGATAAACTTGCCTTGAAGGCCGCTTTTCCTTTATAATCACGCGCTTTTCGTTGATTGCCGGATCTACTTTCAGTCCGGCTTACCTTGCCGCACCGCTACGCATGGCGGGAGGCTTAACCCATAAGGAGACTGCATGCGACATTACGAAATCGTATTCATCGTCCATCCCGATCAGAGCGAGCAAGTGCCCGCGATGATCGAGCGCTACCGCGGCACCATCACCGCCCGCAAGGGTGCGATCCACCGCCTCGAGGACTGGGGCCGGCGCCAGATGACTTTCCCCATCGCCAAGATGCACAAGGCGCACTATGTGCTCATGAACATCGAATGCGACCAGGAAACCCTGGACGAGCTCGAGCATTCGTTCAAGTTCAACGACGCCGTCCTGCGCCATCTCACGGTGCAAATGAAGGCTGCGGTTACCGCGCCTTCGCCGATGATGAAGGAAGAGAAATCGCGTTCGGTGCTCAACGGCGACGCGCCGAGGGCGCCTGAGGCGGCCAAGCCGGCCGAAGCGGCTGCCGCCGCACCCGCTGCCGCCGCGGCAGTACCCGCTGCCGCCGCCGCAGCACCCGCTGCCGCCGCCTGAGCATATTGGACAACCAGTTCGTGCTGTCCGGCAATTTGATCGAACTCGACGCGCTGCGCTACACGCCTGCCGGCATCCCGGTGGTGAATTTCAGGCTCAGCCATGCGTCCGAACAGATCGAAGCCGGTGCGAAGCGCGCGGTGCAGTGCGAGGTCGCCGGCCTGGCGTTCGAGCGCGAAGCGCGCCTTATCGCTGCGGCGAAACCCGGAATGCAGGTGAAGGTCACCGGATTCCTGGCGGAAAAGAGCCGAGACAGCAGGCAGCTGGTATTACACGCAACCAACATTGAATTCGTAGAAGGAGTTTGACATGCCACCCCCAAGAAGAGGCGCCAAAGGTAAAGGTAAGGGCAAGAATCTCAAGAAAGACGACAAGAAGGGCGGTCGTCAGCTGTTCAAACGGCGCAAGTTCTGCCGCTTTACCGCTGAGAAGATCGAGTGGATCGACTACAAGGACATCGAGATCCTCAAGGACTTCATCAACGAGAACGGCAGGATCATCCCGGCGCGCATCACCGGCACCAAGGCCGGCTACCAGCGCCAGCTGTCGACGGCGATCAAGCGCGCGCGTTATCTGGCGCTGCTGCCGTACACCGATCTGCACTGAGAGTTTCTAACAATACGAGGGGATACGCCCCCTCGTGCTCCCCTAAATCGGCCGTAACAAAATGATGTTTGTTACGGGTTCTAAGGAATAACGCCATGCAAGTGATACTGCTGGAAAAAGTAGTCAACCTCGGCAGCCTGGGCGAGGTGGTGAAGGTGAAGGAGGGCTATGCCCGCAATTTCCTGATCCCCCACGGCAAGGCCAAGCGCGCCACGCCGGAAAACCTCGCCGCGTTCGAAGCGCGCCGCGGCGACCTGGAGAAGGCGCAGAACGAGGCGCTGGCCAAGGCGCAGGAACTGGGCGCGAAGATCGACGGCCTCACGGTCCAGATCACGCGCAAGACCGGCGTGGACGGCCGCCTGTTCGGTTCGGTCACCACACATGACATCGTAGAGGCGCTGCAGGCGCAGGGTTTCGAAATCGAGCGCTCTGCCGTGCGGCTGCCGGAAGGTCCGCTGAAGCAAGTCGGGGACAATTCGATCGCCATCGGCCTGCACTCGGACGTGGTGGTGCACATCACCGTTTCGGTGCTTGGCGAAGCCGTAGAATAAGCATCAAGCCGTTGATTAAAAAAGGCCGGGAAACCGGCCTTTTTTAATTCTATGAACCGGCTGCGCATTTTCGGAGCGCCCGCGCGTTTAGGACCGCCCGCGCAAGAACTATCGCGGGCTGTTCAAGGCCCGTGCCTCGCGATGCGCCGTTTGCCGAGATATCGGCCTCGTATGCACCCTGATCAATCAGTGTAATCTCGGGAATCTACTGGTAGAATTTCCGCTCAACTTCGGTGTTCCCCATGGCCCAGGCAATTCCTCAAGTCGCAAACGATCCGCAGCTGGCGCAGCTGAGGCTGCCGCCGCATTCGATCGAAGCGGAGCAGTCGGTACTGGGCGGTCTGCTGCTGGACAACCAGGCCTGGGAGCGCGTCGCCGACATACTGGCGGAAAGCAATTTCTATCGCGACGATCACCGCCGCATCTTCCGCCACATCGGCAAGCTGATGGAAAAGAACCGGCCGGCCGACATGGTCACGGTGTTCGAGTCCATCGAGCAGAGCGAGGACAAGGACAAGACCGGCGGATTGGCGTACCTGGGCGCGCTGGCGCAGAACACGCCTTCGGCGCACAACATCCGGCGCTATGCCGAGATCGTGCGCGAACGCGCGATCCAGAGAAAGCTGATCGAAGTCGGGACCGGCATTGCCGACACCGCGCTGAACCCGATGGGCAAGGACGTGGGGCAGCTGCTCGACGAAGCCGAGTCGCGCGTGTTCGAGATCGCCGAGGCCGGTGCGCGCGGGCAGCAGGGTCTGGTCGAGATTCAGCCGATCCTGGCGCAGGTGATGGAACGCATCGACATGCTCTATCACCGCGACAACCCCTCCGACATCACCGGGCT
>JAAOZY010000481.1 GCA_012274205.1 Betaproteobacteria bacterium | reverse complement strand
GGCGCCCTGGCCAAGACTTTGTCCATGGACATGCGCGCCAACGACCCGGCCTGGCTGCGGCTCAAGCTCGACTCGCTCGCCAAGACCGCGGGCGACGACGCGTTCGAGATGCCGTTCCCGCCAAACGGCGAGAAAAAGCTCATGCCCAGTGTCGCCGCCGCGGTGGCGCAACTGGTGCGCTGGCGCTGCGAAGAACTGGATGCGCTGCCGGAAATCAAGCATGGCCCGGTGATCGACGCCATGTTCAGCCTGAAGGAGCCCAAGACCGGCACCGACGGCACCATGAGCTGGACCGTGGACGTGCTCAACCCGCAGGCGAAGGACGACTTCGTGCTCGGCCTGAAGGAAATCACCCTGCCCGACGGCGTCACGCGGCCCTACTCGATGTGGCTGTCGGGCGAATACCCGCGCGCGCTCGACGGGCTGTGTAAAATTCTGTCGCTGGACATGCGCGTCATCGACCCGGCCTGGATCGGCATGAAACTGAGGAAGCTCTTGGTCTATCCCGAGCCGCTGGGCGATTTCATGGCCTTCACCCCGGGCTCGCGCAAACAGCAGAACTGGCCCTCGACCGTATCCTATGTCGCGCGCCTGATCATGCACCGCTACGCCATGCTCGGCATCCTCGACGAATTCGGCATGCCGGTGCAGACCATGGGCATCCTCGAGACGCCGGCCAAGGGCGCCGCGCCGAAGATGAAGGGGATGAAATGCCCCGAGTGCGGCAACTACGCCGTAATCAAGAAGGACGGCTGCGATTTCTGCAGCGCCTGCGGCTACGTGGGGGTGTGCGGGTAGACAGGAACTGATAGCCCGCGGTGACTTGCGCCAGTGCACATTCAGGGACCGTTCGACCAGCTGCTGGCCAAGGTGTAGCTTACGAAACCGGCTTGCGGCCGGAAGCCCGGACCGACCGCGTGTGCACCATCAACGCGAACAGGCGGTCGGCTCCCAGATCGGGGAACGCATCGCGCAAGGCCTGACTTGCCCGATGCTCGTGCGCCAGGGTGAGAAAGGAACCATCGGCGCTGATGAACGGTTCGGCTATGTCGCAGGCGCGCAGGAATATATTGCGTATCGCCGGATCGGCGCGTTTGTCTTCTACGGGTTCCATTGCGGCATTGTAATTGAAACACCCTGCTGCCCGAGCCTGCCGGCATTTCCCGACATCAGAACACGACGACCGACCGGATCGACTCGCCTTCGTGCATCAAGTCGAAGCCCTTGTTGATGTCTGCCAGCGCCAGCGTATGGGTAATGAGATCGTCGATATTGATCTTCCCCTCCATGTACCAATCCACGATCCCGGGCACGTCCGTGCGGCCGCGCGCGCCGCCGAATGCCGTGCCTTTCCAGACGCGGCCGGTCACCAGCTGGAACGGGCGCGTGCGGATCTCCTGGCCGGCGCCCGCCACGCCGATGATCACGCTGACGCCCCAGCCCTTGTGGCAGCACTCCAGCGCCTGGCGCATGACCTCGACATTGCCGATGCATTCGAAGCTGTAGTCGGCACCGCCCTTGGTCAGGTTCACCAAATGCGCGACGAGGTCGGCGCCTGCCTCCTTCGGGTTGACGAAGTGGGTCATGCCGAACTTGCGCGCCAGCGCTTCGCGCCCGGCATTGAGGTCGACCCCGACGATCATGTTTGCGCCGGCCATGCGCGCGCCCTGGATCACGTTGAGGCCGATGCCGCCCAGGCCGAATACCACGACATTGGCCCCGGGCTCGACTTTCGCGGTGTTGATCACGGCGCCGATCCCCGTGGTGACGCCGCAGCCGATATAGCAGACCTTGTCGAACGGCGCGTCCTCGCGAATCTTCGCCAGCGCGATTTCCGGCACCACGGTGTAGTTGGCGAAGGTCGAGGTCCCCATGTAGTGATGGAGCTTGCGGCCGCCGATGGAAAAGCGCGAAGTGCCGTCCGGCATCACCCCCTGCCCCTGCGTCGTGCGGATCGCCTGGCACAAATTCGTCTTGCGGCTGAGGCAGTACTCGCACTGGCGGCACTCGGGCGTGTACAGCGGAATGACATGATCCCCCGGCTTCAAACCGGTCACGCCGGAGCCGACTTCGACCACGATGCCGGCGCCCTCGTGGCCGAGAATGGCCGGAAACAGCCCCTCCGGGTCGGCGCCGGACAAGGTGTAGGCGTCGGTGTGACAGATGCCGGTCGCCTTGATTTCCACCAGCGCCTCACCCGCTCTCGGGCCGTCGAGGCGCACCGTTTCAATGGTCAGCGGTACGCCGGCTTTGTGTGCCACGGCTGCGCGAATATCCATCGGTCAACTCCCGTTGTCATATTTTGATCGAAGCTCTTGTGCGGCGCGCCGGGCGCCCCCTGGCGCAAAGCGCGGCTGCGGCGAAGCGTTTGCGCATGCGCCAGCCGGACAGCGCGAGATCGATTATACGGCCGTGGCGTTCGGCCGAAGGCGCGCGCTCATTCCACAGATTGATTCTTGCCCGCGCATCGCGTAGCCTGCTCACCTGCAATCGCAACTGCGTTCCTTTTATTTGCACAAAGCAACCGGATCAATCCATGGCAGACTTGACGCTCGAAATGCTGAACGCGCTCCCCGGCTGGGTCAGAGAGATGGGCATCGTCATCCTGAGTGCCACGCCCGATGAGGTGACGTGCGAGTGGGAGCTCGCCGAAAAACATCATCAGGGCTACGGCATCGTGCACGGCGGCGTGCATTGCGGCGTGATCGAAACGCTGGCTTCGGTCGGCGCGGCGGTGGTGGCGCGCCCGCGCGGCCAGCGCGTGGTCGGGCTGGAGAACAACACCTCGTTCATCCGCGCGGTGCGCTCGGGCAAGCTCCACGCCGTGGCGCGGCCCGTTACCCGCGGGCGCACGACGCAGGTATGGGAAGCGTGGATACGCGACGACAAGGAACAGCTGGTGGCGCAGGGGCGTGTGCGCCTGCTGTGCGTGGACGAGGACAAGGCGCTCGGCTGAACCAACATTCCCGCTGTGCGCGTGTTCGCGCGTACCTCGGACCCGAAGTCCCGGCGCTCCGGCTCACCCTCGCCGCAGAACCTCCGCTGGCGATTCAAGCGGTCCGTCGCGCGCCCTTCGCCGCAGCGATCTTCTCGCATACTGCGCGAGTGACCACGGCGGTGGTCGCAGTGCCACCGAGGTCGCGCGTATGCAGCCGGGTATCCGCGGTGACCGATTCGATCGCCTGCATCACGCGCCCGGCGGCTTGCGCCTGGCCCAGGTGCTCGAGCAGCATCACTACCGACCAGAACGTGCCGACCGGGTTGGCCCATCCCTTGCCCATGATGTCGAACGCCGAACCGTGGATCGGCTCGAACATCGAGGGATAGCGGCGCTCCGGGTCGATATTGGCGGTGGGCGCGATGCCGAGGCTGCCGGCCAACGCAGCGGCCAGGTCCGAAAGTATGTCGGCATGCAAATTGGTCGCGACGATGGTGTCCAGGCTTGCCGGGCGATTCACCATGCGCGCGGTGGCGGCGTCGACCAGTTCCTTGTCCCATTTCACGTCGGGGAACTCTTGCGCGATCTGCGCCGCGATCTCATCCCACATCACCATCGCATGGCGTTGCGCATTGCTCTTGGTGATCACGGTCAGGTGCTTCCGCGGCCGCGATTGAGCCAGCTTGAAGGCGAAGCGCTGAATGCGCTCGACTCCGGCGCGCGTCATCATCGACACGTCAGTGGCGACTTCGATCGGGTGGCCCTGATGGACACGGCCGCCCACGCCAGAATATTCACCCTCGGAATTCTCGCGCACGATGACCCAGTTCAGATCCTCCGCTTTGCAGCGCTTGAGCGGCGCATCGATGCCGGGCAGGATGCGCGTCGGTCGCACGTTGGCGTACTGGTCGAAGCCCTGGCAGATCTTCAGACGCAGGCCCCACAGCGTGATGTGATCGGGAATGTGCGGGTCGCCGGCGGAGCCGAACAGGATGGCGTCCTTGTCGCGCAGCGCGTCCAGGCCATTCTCGGGCATCATCATGCCGTGCTTGCGGTAGTAGTCTCCGCCCCAGTCGAAGTTCTCGAACGCGAAGCGAAACGAACCATCGGCCGCGGCCAGCGCTTCCAGCACCTTCTGACCTGCGGGGATGACTTCCTTGCCGATCCCGTCTCCGGGAATCGTGGCGATGCGATAGGTCTTCATGAATTGGTCCAGGGAAAGAATGACGGGCGTGTCGCTGCGCAAGTATAGCGAAGTTTCGAAATTTCATCGTGCAATTCGCCGGAGATCCGCGCGGATACTGGGGTTTCGGCATGCTTCCGGCCGGCCGCGAAGCACACACCGGGCGCCATCCACGTTAGAATCCACGCATGCCAACCGACGCACATACTTCCGCATCGCGCTATGGCGCCCCGGCGCTGATCGCCTTCGCTGAATCGCTGCTGATGTCGGCGCGCATGCCGCGCGATCGCGCGCACGACGTCGCCGACATCCTGATCGAGGCCGACCTGCTCGGCCACGACACGCACGGACTGCAACTGCTGCCCACCTATCTGCAGCACATCGAAGCCGGACACCTGCAGGTCGAAGGCGAGCCGCTCACCCTCGCCGACCATGGCGCCGTGCTCGCCTGGGACGGGCAGCGCCTGCCTGGCCCGTGGCTGGTGCTGCGCGCGCTGGAAATCGCGGCCGGGCGGGCGAAGCAATACGGCAGCGGCACCGTCACCATCGCCCGCAGCCATCACATCGCCTGCCTCGCCGCCTACCTCAAGCGCGCCACCGACCAGGGACTGGTGATGCTGCTCCTGTCCTCTGCGCCCGCCGGCGCCAGCGTCGCGCCCCACGGCGGCACGCGCGCGGTGTTCTCGCCGAGTCCGATCGCCATCGGCTTTCCCGCCAGCGACGCGCCGGTGCTGGTCGACGTCTCCACATCGATCACGACCAATATGCTGACCCGGCGCCTGCTCAAGGAAGGCAAGCGCCTGCCGCAGCACTGGCTGATCGACGAAACCGGCACAGCGAGCAACGACCCGGCGGTGCTGCAGGCACCGCGCAAGGGAACGATATTGCCGCTGGGCGGGCTCGACGCCGGCCACAAGGGCTACGGCCTGGCGCTGCTGGTGGAGGCGCTGACGGCCGGACTCGCCGGCCACGGCCGCGCCGACCCGCTGGAGCCGCTGGGGGCGAGCGTGTTCCTGCAGATACTGGATCCCGCCGCCTTCGGCGGCGCCGCGGCGTTCCGCCGCCAGATGGACTGGGTGGCGCAGGCTTGCCTGGACAACCCGCCGCGGCCGGGCTTCGAGCGCGTGCGCCTGCCCGGCCAGAACGGCCTCGCGCGGCGCGAGCGCCAGCTGCGCGAGGGCGTGCAACTCGAGCCCGCGATCCTGCCGGCGCTCGTCCCGTGGTCGAAGAAATTCAACGTGGCCCTGCCGGCGGCGACCTAATTCCGGACTTAGCTGCCGACGCGAATCGGCGCGAGCAATGCGCGCGGCCGTGCACGCGGTAGAATGCGCGCATGCCCATCTACGAATACGCTCCCGTCTCCGGTCACTGCGACAAGTGCAATGGTATTTTCGAAGTGGTGCAGCGCATCGCCGATGCCAAGCTCGGCACCTGCCCGAACTGCGGCCAGGCGTGCGAGCGGCGCATCAGCGCAGTCGCCCTGGGCGGCAACTGGTCGCTGTCCGAGAGCAAGATCAAGAGCTCGGGCCTGACGCAGTACAAGAAGGCCGGCGACGGCGTCTACGAGCGCACCGCGGGCAGCGGCGGCCCGGAAGTCATCGTCAGGAAGTAGCCGCGCCGGCGCCTTAAAGTTTATTTCAATATGAGGGGATACGCCCCAAAGGTCTCGATCCCGCTCGACGGGAAAGTCCCCCTGGGGGACCTCCGCTCATACTCCCCTATTTAGGCCTTGCAAAATTTCATTTTGCAACGGGTTCTCAGGCGGCCGGATTGCTGATGACGTAGCGCACAAAGCCGCTGTGCGGCATGTACTTGTCGTACAGGCCGCGCGCGCGGTAGTTGTTCTCCCTCGTGTTCCAGTACAGCCGCGACCAGTGCTGCTGCTTCATCTGCGCCACCAGCCAGTCGATCAGCGCCTTGCCCACGCCGGTCGCGCGCCGGTCCGGGTCCACGAACAGGTCTTCGAGGTAGCACACCGGGGTGAGCGTCCAGGTATTCTCGTGGATAAGGTAATTGGCCATGCCGATCACGCCTTCGCCGGCGCGTTCGGCGACGATGGCATGCACCGGCGCGGCCGGATCCATGATGCGCGTCCAGGTGTGGCGCGTGACCGCCTCGATGAGTTCGTGTTCGTAAAAGCGGCAATAGCCTTCCCACAGCGCGCGCCAGCGCGCCTCGTCGCGCGCCTCTATCCTGCGTATGCTCACCGTCATGGCCTTCCTCCGGAACCGGGAAGCCGCACCTTAGCACAAGCCCCGGCACGCCTGATTTGCGCGCGGGCAGCGCCGCGGCCGCGCCAGCGTTTACAATGCGGGCAGGGACATTCCAGCGACACGCGCAACAGCGATACTTGGAGGCATACATGGGACGATTGCAGGGCAAGCGCGCCATCGTGACCGGCGCCGGCAGCGGCATCGGGCGCGCCAGCGCGCTGCTGTTCGCGCGCGAAGGCGCAGCGGTACTGGCGGTGGACAAGACGAGCGATGCGGTGGAGGAAACCGTCGGGCTGATCGCCGCTGCGGGCGGCAGGGCCATTGCCATGGCAGCCGACGCGGGGGACGAAGCGGGTGTGCGCGCCTATGTTGCCCACGCCATGGCTGAATTCGGCGGTCTGGACGTGGTGTTTGCCAACGCCGGCATCAGCGGCGGCCTGGTGCCGCTGTTCGAGCAGACGGTCGAGTTGTGGCAGGAGATACTGCGCGTGAACCTGATCGGCCCCTTCCTCGCGGTCAAGCACGCCGGCCGGCTGATGATGCAGCAGGGATCGGGCGCCATCGTCTGCACCGCATCGGTGGCGGGTCTGCGCGCGAACGCGGGAGGCAATCCCTACAGCGCCAGCAAAGCCGGGGTGATCAGCCTGGTGCAGACCGCGGCCAACTCCTTCTTCGACAGCGGCGTGCGCATCAACGCCATCTGTCCCGGCCTGATCGAGACCGGCATGACCAAGCCGATTTTCGACTACGCCAAGGAGCGCGGCACCGCCGCCCATCTCGGCCAGTTGAATCCGCTGGGCCGCTACGGCGAACCGCATGAGATCGCCGCGATGGCATTGTTCCTGGCGAGCGACGAGGCGTCCTACGTCAACGGCCAGGCCTTCGCGGTGGATGGCGGGCTGTCCTCCACGCATCCGTTCCGCCGGCGGCGGCCCTGATGCACGCCGGCATTGCCGCCGAAGCGGCCGACTTCACCAATCAGCGAATTGCACCATGAGCACTTGCACCTGCCTCGACATCCTCTCCGGCCGCGCGCCGTCCGGCTCCCCGGTCACGCTGCGTGGCTGGGTGCGCACCCGGCGCGATTCCAAAGCCGGGATTTCCTTCGTGCACCTCTCCGACGGCTCCTGTTTCCATCCGGTACAGGTGGTGGCGCCGAACACGCTCTCCAATTACGCCGATGAAGTGATGCGCCTTACGGCAGGCTGCGCGATCGAGGCCACGGGCAGTATCGTGCCCTCCCCGGCCAAGGGCCAGCCGTTCGAAATGCAGGCCAGCGCGATCCGGGTGCTCGGCTGGGTGGAAGACCCCGACACCTATCCGATCCAGCCCAAGCCGCACAGCATGGAATACCTGCGCGAAGTGGCGCACCTGCGGCCGCGCACCAATGTCATCGGCGCGACCACGCGCGTGCGCCACGCGGTGGCCCAGGCGATCCACCGCTATTTCCACGAGCACGGCTTCGTCTGGGTCAACACACCCATCATCACTTCCTCGGATGCAGAAGGCGCAGGCGAATTGTTCCGCGTGTCCACCCTCGATCTCGCCAACCTGCCGCGCACGCCCGAGGGCAAGGTCGATTACGCGCAGGACTTTTTCGGGCGCGAGACTTTCCTCACCGTGTCGGGGCAGCTCAATGTCGAGAGCTACTGCCTCGCGCTGTCGAAGGTGTATACCTTCGGCCCGACCTTCCGCGCGGAGAACTCCAACACCAGCCGCCACCTGGCTGAATTCTGGATGGTCGAGCCCGAGATCGCGTTCGCCGACCTCGCCGACAACGCGGCGCTGGCCGAGTCCCTGCTCAAATACGTATTCGCCGCGGTGCTGGCGGAGCGCGCCGACGACATGGCTTTTTTCGAGGAGCGCATCGAGAAAGGCGTCATTGCCAGGCTGCAGGCCATCGTCGACAAAGCCTTCGTGCGCATGGACTACGCCGAGGCCATCGCGATCCTCGAAAAAGCCAAGGCGAAATTCGAGTTTCCGGTCAAATGGGGCATCGACCTGCAATCCGAGCACGAGCGCTACCTCGCCGAAAAGCATGTCGGCGGCCCGCTGGTGCTGATGAACTACCCGAAAGAGATCAAGGCGTTCTACATGCGCCTCAACGACGATGGCAGGACGGTGGCGGCGATGGACGTGCTCGCGCCCGGCATCGGCGAAATCGTCGGCGGCAGCCAGCGCGAGGAGCGCCTCGACGTGCTCGACGCGCGCCTGGATGCGGCCGGGCTCGACCGCAGCCATTACGGCTGGTATCGCGACCTGCGCCGCTACGGCAGCGTGCCGCACGCCGGCTTCGGCCTGGGCTTTGAGCGCACCGTGTCCTACATCACCGGCCTCGCAAACGTGCGCGACGTGATCCCGTTCCCGCGCACGCCGGGGAACGCGCGCTACTGAAGCGCCGCTACTGCGCGCTCAGGCGCCGTAGCGCCCGACGATGCTGATCGCGGAAACGTTCTGGCTGGGAAAGCCGCCGAGGTTGTGCGTCATGCCCAGCACCGGGTCGGGACGCTGGCGCTCGCCGGCGCGGCCGTTCAGCTGCAAATACATCTCGTAGATCATGCGCAGGCCCGAAGCGCCGATCGGATGGCCGAAGCACTTGAGGCCGCCGTCGATCTGGCAGGGAATTTTTCCGGAAGCATCATAGAAGCCGTCGAGCACATCGGCTATCGCCTTGCCCTCCTGCGAAATGCCCAGGTCCTCCATGGTCACGAGTTCAGTGACGGAAAAACAGTCGTGCACGTCGAACATGGAGATGCGCCTGCGCGGATCGTCGATGCCCGCTTCCTGGTAGGCGCGCTTCGCCGCCACGCGCGTGGTGGCGAAGTAGGAACCGTCCCACTCGCCGAACTGCACTTCCTGGCCGTTCGACACCGCGAGCTGAATCGCCTTGACGCCGACGAGGTCCTTCTTGCCCAGGCCGCGCGCGATGTCGGGCGTGGTGACGATGGCGCAGGCGGAGCCGTCGGAGACGCCGCAGCAATCGTATAGCCCGAGCGGGTCGGCAATCATCGGCGCGTTCATCACGTCGTCCTCGGTGATCCTGTTGCGCAGGTGCGCCTTCGGGTTCAACGCGGCGTTGGCGTGGCTCTTGACCGAAATGTGCGCCATCGCGCGCTTCAGGTCCCTGGCATCGACGCGGTGCTTGGCGCGATAGGCGGCGGCAAGCTGCGCGAACGAACCCGGCGCCGAGATATTGGCCCAGAACATATTGTTCAGCCCGCCGCGGCCGCGCTGCGGCAGCCCGCCATAGCCGGTGTCCTTGAGTTTTTCCACGCCGAGCGCGAGCGCGATATCGACGGCGCCGGAGGCGACCGCGTAGACCGCGCCACGAAACGCCTCGGTGCCGGTGGCGCAGTAGTTCTCCACGCGCGTCACCGGGATGTAAGGCAGGCGCAGGGTCATTGCAAGGGGCACGCCGGACTTGCCCACGTGCTGCTCCTCGATCGCGGTGCCGAACCAGGCAGCCTCGATCTGCTCGCGCCCGATGCCGGCGTCCTTGGTGCATTCCTCGAACGCCTCCACCATCAGGTCTTCGGCATTGCGGTCCCAGCGCTCGCCGAATTTCGAGCAGCCCATGCCGAGGATCACCACCTTGTCGCGAATGCCCGTTGCCATGTCGATCTCCTGTTCGGGTTCGGCGCGAATCAGGGCGCCGCCGCAAAAAACCGCAAGCGCGTCGGTCAGACCGGCGCAGCCTTCCAGAAATAACGCACGAAGCCGCGCGCGCTGTCGTGCTCCTTGATGCGGAACATCATGCGCATAGTCATGCCGACTCCGACCTTGCCTTCGTCCACGTCGGTGAAGTCGGCCATCATGCGCCCGCCCGCGTCGAACTCGACCATGCCGTAATAGGCGGGCGGGTCGGCGCTGTAAGTGAGCACGTCGGCAGTGTAGGACATCACTTTCGCCGGCACCTCGGAAAAGGCATGCGGGTCCTGGCTGTCGAGCGCATTGCATTTCGGGTTCACGCAATAGCGCCCGCGCGGAAACTGCAGCGTGCCGCAGCTGCGGCAGCGCCCGCCCACCAGCCCGGTGATCATGTCGCGGTTGCGGTACAGCGTGCTCAGCGGCGTGCCCTTGTCCGCCTCGGCGCGCATGCCGCGCTCGAGCGCGATGTGGTCGTTGAAGGCGAGGAAACGCAGGTAGTTCGACTCCTCCCTGCGCCGCGCCAGAGCCGCGTCGACGCCGCCGCGGGCGGGGAGCGCGGCGATAGCCTCGGTGACCTCGAACAGCAGCGCATCGCAGCCCTGGCCGAACGCGGCGACCGCGATCAGCTCGCCCGCCCGCGCCTGCGCCAGCGCGTGCGCGAGCAGCAGCAACGCGTGCGCGGCGCCGGTATCGCCGCAGACAGCAGCGAGATTGTCGCGCACCGCCGCTTCCGCGATGCCGGCGCGCTTGGCCACGCCGGGCACCACGCGCGGCAGCGTGCACGGCAGACAGAAATGCGTGACTGCCGCAGGCGCGACCCCGGTCTGCTTGAACAGCGCCGCCAGCGCCGCCGGCACGATCTTCATGTAGCCCTCATCGCGGATCCAGCGCTCTTCCCAGGCATAGTCGTGGGGGCGGTCGCTCCCGCGGAACTGGTGCACGAAGTCCACGGTTTCGCTGTGCGCGCCGACGAGGCGCGCAATTGGCTTGCCCGCCCCGACCAACAGCGCGGCGGCGCCGTCGCCGTAATGCATTTCCTGCGGGCTTGCCGCTTTGGCCAGGCGGTGCTCGCCCGCCGTGACCAGCGTCCTTGCCGCGCCGCTCAAGGCGCTGATCAGCGCCGAGGTGCCGGCGCGCTGGCTGCCGGTGACGTCGAGCACGCGCAGGGATGCGCCCAGATGCAGCGCATTGGCGACGATGGCGGCGTTCTGCCGGTCGTCGTAGGGATGCGTGGTGGACGCGAGCATCAACTGCTCCAGCCCCGCGGGCGCGAGTCCGGCGAGGCAGTCGCGTGCCGCTTCCACCGCCATGGTCACCGCATCCTCGTCCCAGTTCGCCATGCTGCGCTCGCCCTTGGCCAGGCCGCGCAGGCCGGGTGCGAACCAGGCATTCGCAGCAGCGACGACTTTGCGCTGCAGGCGCCGTCGCGGTAGGTACGCACCGTAGGAAAGTATGCCGAAATCGTTCGCCATGATGCCGCCGAAGAGTTGAACGCAGAGGGATTCAGACCGTGGCGCAAGTATGCCATAGCTGCGGCGCGCCCCGCTCCCGCGCGGCGGCCGCGCCGGCTAAAGCAGGCACCGCGGCGCAGCCTGCGATTTGCAAAATTTTGTGAACTCGGACGCAAGCCTGTGCGCTTGATGCAGACTCCGCCCGTGACACGCAGCACGCGCCTGCAGCGAAATGTGCGCAAGCGGAAATTCACTCAATTCGGCGGTTACACCATGGCGGATGTCGACAAGGTCGCAAGCGGGAGCGCACCACCCCGGATATTGATCGTTGAAGCGCACGAGGAGAACCGCATGCTGTTCGCGATGCTGCTCGAGGCGAGCGGCTTTCGCGTGACGCCGGCGCGGGACGGCATCGAAGCCCTCGCCACCGCGCGCAGCGATCCTCCCGATGCCGTCGTATCGGAGGTGCTGATGCCGAACATGGACGGCTTTGCGCTGTGCCGCGCCTGGATGCAGGATGCGGCGCTCAGGCATATTCCCTTCGTTTTCTACTCCGGCCACCATGTCCGCCCCGACGAAGAGCAGCACGCTTCGGCGCTCGGTGCGGCGCGCTTCCTCTCCAAACCGATGCAAACGGCGGCGCTGCTAAGCGAGTTGCGCGCGGTGCTGGACGCGCCGGCTGCCGGCGCGTGCGCAGTCTAAGCCGGGAATCAGCCTGCGCCGCTCACGGTCATGAATCGGACGTTGAAGAGCGGTTTTCCGCCGTTCGTGGACGAAGCAGGCCTGCGCTCGGCGATCGAGTCGGTTTGCGCCGGCTACGGCCGGGTGGCAGCTCTGAAGATCCAGCCGGCGACGCGCAAAGCCGGCGCAGGCCTGCACTGCGCCTGCTTCCTGCGGCTCCAGCCGGCGGAGGCCGCGTTCAAGCTCAAGTCCAGGCTCGACGTACTTTATTTCGGTCCCGATATCGCATTCTTCGCGGACGTGGACGAAGCCTGGACCGGCCCGGTGGCGAAATAGCCGCCGCGCCGCAGGCGCTAGCCAAGAAGCCATTTCAGAATTGCCGAAATGGCCCCTGATGTAGGGGAGCACGAGGGGAGCGATCCCCTCGTTTTGAAATAAGCTCTAAAGCTCGGAGATGTAGTCAGCCGGGTTGGGCCTGGGCCGCGCCGGCTTGCGCCGCGTGACCGTGCCCACGCTGAGAAAGCACAGCGGCTGCTCCTGCGGGCCGAGCCCGAACAGCGCTCGCAGCGGCTGCGAGTACAGCGCGCGCCCGCTCGAGAGCCCTGCGCCGAATCCCATCGCATGGGCGGCGAGCAGCATGTTCTGGATGGCGCATCCGGCGGAAATGATGCGCTCCTGCGGGTGCGCCGGCCCGAGTTCCGGATCCAGGCGCGCAAGCACCAGGGCGAGAAAGGGGCCACGGACAGCTTTCTCCCGCGCCTCCCGCAATTGCACCCCGGTCGCCGCGCCGTCGCGCTCGGCCAGTGCAGCCGCGAACGCTTCGCCGAGGAGATGGCGCCGCTCGGGCGGGATGATGATCAGGCGCCAGGGATTGATCGAGCCGTGATCCGGCGCCGCGCCCGCCGCGCCCAATATCATTGCAAGCTGCTCCGGGCTGGGCCCGGGATCGCCCAGACGTTTGGGCGAGACATGCTGGCGCGTATGCATCAGCGTCAATGCCGCGTCCAGCACTTCCTGGTCCGGGGTCTGGTCCATGCGATTCTCTAGACTACTGCAGCTTGATCGACAGGCATGCGGTTCATTCCACTGCGGCGCCACTTTGCCCGGCATTCGGCTCAAAAATAATACCTGGCGTAAAGCTCGAGTTTACGCGAGTTCTGCTTCTCGCCGAAATCGCTCAGGCCGGCGCCTTGCAGCATCAGCAGCCGCAGGCGCAGGTCCAGGTTCTTCACCCCGGTATACAGCAACTCGGGCGTAAGCTGATAACTGCGGTCCTGCCAGTTCAGCATTGCGGTGATCGAAGGCTGGAAATAAACGATCCCGAGCGCGTCCTTTTGCTGCGCGCGAAAGTACAGGTAATCCTGGCCCGGATTCGGGCGGCCGTAGGCTCCCTGGCTCAAAGCGAGCGCCTTCGGCAGCAGCGCGCTGGCGCCGGTTTGCTGCAATTGCGCGAACGCCGTGTCGACGAGCTGGTAGTACTGCCTGGCTTGCTCTTCGGAGTAGCCCGTGCCGTTGCGATAATATTCCGCGATGTAAGTCGTATCCTTCTCGCTGAGATAACGCAGCCCGAGCAGGTAGCTGGTCGCATTTCCTACTTCGGTCGTGACGCGTCCCGCGCTGTCGGTGACGGGCCGGGCGAACTGCTGAATGCGCGCCCATTCGCCATGAATCTCGAAATTCGAAGTGAGGTTGCGGGAAAAATCCGCGCCAAAGCGCCCGGGCCGGCTGCCCTGCCCCTGCCAGGCGAAATCGATGTCGGTATCGCGGTAGAGCAGGTAGAGCTTGGCCGCGGGATTCAGATGTCCGCTCGCACCGACGTCGCTGTTGAGGTCCCGGCCTACCGGCAGCAGCACCGGCGTAAAGGCGACAGTCTGCAGCGGCCCTTCCCGGTTGAGGATGAAGTCGGCGTTCGCCATCACCAGGCCTTCGCGCGATAACTCTGGGTCGTTCGGGTCCTTGGGCCGCTCGACGAAGCCGATCGGATTCCAGGCGTAGCCCTTGCCCCAGCGCAGCGTCCGCTTGCCGGCTTCGATGGTGACCCCCGGATCGGGCCGGATCGAGTAAGCACCCTCATACAGCACGTTGCTGTGATCGTGCGCCAGCTGGTCCCGCTGTAGATCGGAATGCGTGTGAAAATCGAACGTACCTATCCCCTGACGCAGCTTACCCACCAACTCCACCGTTGCGGTGCTGCGATCGAGGTTGTCGCGTTGTGACTGGCCGGCATTCCCGAGCTTATAGAAAGCGCCGGAACGGTTGAGGGCGAAATCCTCCTGCTTGAGCTGCAGGTAGCCCCCGATCTCGAATGGCTTCTTTTCGTACGCGGAGGCGTCGAAGCTGTCCACTTCCGCCGCCGACGCGTGCGCGGCCGCCAGCAACAGGAGCAGCAGCGGCCATTGCCCCCGCGATCTCACCGGCTTGCTCATTTGCGCCGCCTCCGTGCTTTAAGCGCAATGCGTAGACCGCGTCGTCGGCGTCCCGCCGCACTCGCCCGCATCGCATCCCCGCTCCGCGGGGCCCCTGCTCCTAGGCTCATTTGCGTAGCTCTTGCACCCGCGGCAGGTAATTGAGTGTGAACACCTCGTCGGGAAAGGCGCGTTTCTTGAGCCCCGACCACTGCATCACCGACTTGTAGCCCTTGTACAGCGGGCTGTCGGTCTCCAGCGTCGCGGGGCGCTTGATGCCGCCGCCGAAATCCTTGACGTCCTTGAAGTGCAGCGTCTT
>JAAOZY010000480.1 GCA_012274205.1 Betaproteobacteria bacterium | reverse complement strand
GTGTTGCAGAACCGCTCCAGGCCCTGCCTGCTGCACCAGATCCGGCGCTGTTCGGCGCCCTGCGTCGGTTTGATCGACAGTGAAAGCTATGGCGCGGACGCGAAGAACGCCGAGCTGTTCCTGCAGGGGCGTGAAGACGACGTGCTGCAGGCGCTGGGCCGGAAAATGCAGACGGCAGCCGACCTGCAGCGCTACGAGCAGGCAGCGGTCTACCGCGACCAGATGCAGGCGCTGGCGAGCATGCAGCAAAAGCAGTATGCCGAAAGCAGCACCGGCGGGGATGCCGACGTGATCGCTTGCGCCGCGGCCGACGGCGCGGCCTGCGTCAACCTGGTCATGGTGCGCCAGGGCCGCCACCTGGGAGACAAGAGCTTTTTTCCGCAGAATGCCGAAGGCCGCAGCGCGCCCGAAGTGCTGCAAGCCTTCGTTACGCAGCACTATCTGACGCGCCAGGTGCCGGCGATCATCGTCGCCGGAGCGGAATTCGACGCGCAGGAACTCGAGGAATTGCTGGCGCAGCAGGCGGATCACCCGGTCCAGATAGTGACGCGGCCGCAGGGCCAGCGCCGCGCCTGGCTGGAAATGGCGCAGAAGAACGCGCAGCTCGCACTGGCGCAGCGCCTGTCGCATGCGAGCAACCAGGAGGCGCGGCTCGCGGCCCTGCGCGAGGCGCTGGCGCTGCCCGATACGGTGCAGCGCATCGAATGCTTCGACATCAGCCACACCCAGGGCGAGGCGACCGTCGCGTCCTGCGTCGTCTACGACCGGATGGAAATGCGCAACTCCGAATACCGGCGCTACAACATAGCCGGCATCGAACCGGGCGACGACTATGCGGCGATGCGCTCGGTGCTGCAGCGCCGCTATGAAAAGATATCGCGCGGGGAGGGCATCGTCCCCGACCTGATACTGATCGACGGCGGGAAAGGGCAGGTAGGGGTGGCGCGCGAGGTGCTGACAGAACTCGGTCTGAGCGACATCTATTTGTTCGGCGTGGCCAAGGGCGAGGAGCGCAGGCCCGGGCTGGAGCTGCTGATCTGCGCGGACGCGAAAAGCAGCATTCGCCTTGCGCGCGACAATCCCGGCCTGCACCTGATACAGGCGATTCGCGACGAGGCGCACCGCTTCGCCATCACCGGCCATCGGGCTCGCCGCGGCAAAGCGCGGGTAACATCGTCGCTCGAGGGTATCGCAGGCATCGGCGCGAAGCGGCGCAAGGGCTTGCTGGCGCGCTTCGGCGGGCTCAAGGGAGTAATGGGCGCGAGCATCGATGATCTGGCTCAGGTGCAGGGCATCAGCCGCGCGCTTGCGGAAAAAATTTACCGCGAACTGCACTAGGCCGCGGCCGATTCAGGTAATCTTGGTAGACGAATCCCGATATCGGCCAATGCGATTCAACCTCCCCAACGCGCTCACCTGGATGCGCATCGTAATGATCCCGCTGTTCGTCGGGGTGTATTACTTTCCGCCAACCTGGCTCACGCTGCCCCAGCAGAATCTGGTCGCGACGGTGATTTTCACGGCTGCCGCGCTAACCGACCTGCTCGACGGCTATCTGGCGCGCAAACTCAACCAGGTGTCCGCTTTCGGGGCTTTTCTCGACCCGGTCGCGGACAAGCTGATGGTCGCTGCCGCGCTGATCGTGCTGGTCGATCTGCACCGCCTGTACGCCGTGATCGCGGTGATCATCATCGGCAGGGAGATCGCCATTTCGGCGCTGCGCGAATGGATGGCGCATTTGGGCGCGGCCAAGAGCGTCGCCGTGTCCATGATCGGCAAGATCAAGACGGTGGCGCAAATGGTCGCGATACCGATGCTGCTCTATCACAATGCGATCGGCGCGTTCCGGCCGCAGCAATGGGGCACCGGCCTGATCTTGCTTGCGGCGGTGCTTACGCTGTGGTCCATGTTCTATTACCTCAAGATGGCGGTGCCCACGGTGATAAAACATGGTTGATCGCGAAGCGGGAATCCCGGTATAATTCGCATCCTCTTGCGGGAGTAGCTCAGTTGGTAGAGCGCAACCTTGCCAAGGTTGAGGTCGAGAGTTCGAGACTCTTCTCCCGCTCCAAGATTCCAAGGGAAGGCGCGTAAGGGCTTGCGGCGCAAGCCGCACCGGCGCATTCCCTTTTTTGCTTGCGCATTGCCGTGGCGCCTGTGCGGCGCGCTCAACACGGCGGGTTGGCAGAGTGGTTATGCAGCGGCCTGCAAAGCCGTGTACGCCGGTTCGATTCCGACACCCGCCTCCAGCACCCTTGGACACACGCCCGGTTCGTCGCGATGCAATCGGGTCTATCCGCGCCTTAGCAGCGCATCAAGGGCAATCCTCCGGACATGCGCTCGGCAGACCGCGTCCACCGCCATGAAAAAAGCCGTTCGTGGCAAACCACGAACGGCCTTCTTGATCTTGAAGCTGTTAGCGCTTGAATACCGCGACGCCCGATACGGTGACCGCGGCCGGATTGGTCGCGATATTGCCGCCGTGGTTGAGCGAGTAGAGCATCCCAACGCCACCGCCACCTGAGCTGGTGAAGCCGCCAACAACAGTACCGGAGGTGCTGGTGCCGAGCGAACTCGTGACGGCCAGGTTGCCGGTCCCGCCGAGCTTCTTCTCCGCCTGGAATACGCTGCCTACGATCGGAGCGCCGGTGGCGCTCGCGCTCCAGGTGTTGCCGCCCACCACCAGATTGCTGAGCTTGGTATCGACCGTCTGTGCCGTGAAGTTGGCCGTCAGGCTGGCATTCGCTGCGCTGAGCGCCGCACCGACGTTTCCATTGCTGTCGGTCGGACTGGTGCCGCCCACGAAGGTGTAGTTGAAGGTACCGGTTGTCGGCAGCACGATCGGTCCGGACTGCTGGCTGCTCAGGACAAAATGGGAGTTCTGCTTGGTCACATCGATCGTACCCAGGGATGCGCCGCTGATGCGGTCGCTTACGCCGATGGTGCCGTTGCCGTAGCGACCCCAGCGTATGCCGCTGGCGGGGTCATATCCGGATTCAAGCAGGGTCGCCGTACCGATCGATGCGGGACCGGTCGCGCCGGCGGCGGCATACGTCACCGGAATGTCGCTGACGAACGGGCCGCAGTTGATCGTACACGGCGCGGAGATCGTCGTGACTATCGGCATCTCCGAGTCCAATTTCACCGGGAAGCCGTTCACCGTTTGCGTGCGGAACGGCGATGAAAAGCCACCCTGAATCCGGTAATTTTCAGCCTGATCAAACTGGCCGGCGGCGTTCATGCCGGTGGTAAAGGCGAGAAGCTGATAGGGCGTCAGCGTGCTATAAGGCAGGGCATTGCTGAAGGCCAGGGCCCCGCTTGCGGTGTTATTGATACACGTGCCGGAGGGGCTGCAGGATGAGAAGTCGTTCAGGGAGAACGCTACACCCGCGCCGCTCAGGCCGATACCCATCAACTGTCCGTTGATGTTGCCGAAGGCGTTGCTGCCACCGCTGAACGAAACCGTCATTCCCTGGTGGGTAGTCGTAGGCGCTATGCTCGATCCGGAGTTGATTGTGCCCGACGCTCCGGTGAAAGCCGAGAACGAGCCTTCCTGACTCATGCGGACGTTGGAAGCACTGGCGGTCCAGGTGCCGGCCGCGGTGGTCGCCGCCATGCCGAAGCTGACAGCGGACGTGTTGAAATTGACTGCGAGCGCTGCCGAATTGACAGTACCGGATGCGCCGTTCTGATCATGCAGGATCGAGGCGCCAAGCGTATATGCCGCCACGGAAGGGATTACCGGACCCAGCGAATTCGAGTAACCGGCAATTGCGCCCGGCAGATAGTCCGGATAGGGGGCCGGTCCTCGGACCCAGGATAGTCCGTCGCCGAGCACGGACCGCGGCGACGGAGATGCGGTGCAGCCGCTGGTACCAAAACAACCGTTGAAATCCGAGCCGCTGACAGTCAGATTGGGCGAAGACCCCTGCCAGCCGAGCAGGATGGTGCCATCGTTCGCGTTGGCCGCGTTGCCTATGGCTAGCGTCGTTGGCGCTGCCGGGCTTGCAGTGCCGCCGGACAGCGCGAGTGCATGTCCGTCGCCATGTTGCGCGGTATTCGCCTCTGCAATCGATACGAGGTTGCCTGCGGCGTCCGTAACCAGACTCCCCTGCGGGTGATCCGCCCAGTAGGTCTCGCCGTTGCTCATGTAAGTAGTTCCGACCAAACCGGGGTTGTACGCGTAAGTCGCAGCTACTACTACCGGAGCAGTGGGCGCGGCCGCCGGATAGGCGGCGCTGGTGGGAAGCGCAATCTGCGGCCCCTGCTGGAATGCGACCAGGCCATTGATGTAGTCGTCCACTACGCGCCCGGTCGGCGGTGTCACGCTGGCTGCGCCGTAGTTCGTGTTGAAGGTATAGCGGAAGAATGCGCCGTCCGCGGTTCCCGCGTTGCCGGTTGCGCTGGTGAAGCCGCCCCGGATGCGTCCGCCGTAGGTCTGGTTGGGTGCGCAGCCCGCGCCGTTGCAGCCGACATGCAGATTATCTGTGCCCACGGGGTTGTCCGAACCGGAACTTACGTTGAAACCGCCGTTCGAAATCGGCGCGTTGGTGAATATTGCACCGATTTCCTGGGTTCCGAAGGAGCCCGCTGGGCCGCTGGGCATGCTGACTCGGACACCGGCGGTCACTCTCATGTTGGTGAAGTCTGCTCTTAGCCCTGCGCTGTCTAGTATGCCGACATTGCCATAGCTGTCAGTCGGTGCGGTTGCGAACGATGGCGTTCCGGACGCGCCGTTGGCGCGGGTGTACAGGAATTCCCCGCCGAGCGGCAGCGAACTTGGCATCTGCGCGACTACCCATTGCGCGCTGCGAGCGGCGCCGCCAGGCGCCAGCAAGGATTCGACGTAGCTGGTGCCCGTCGCGAGATCGGTAATGTTGATCACACCGCCGGACCAGCGTCCCAGGCGTATGCCGGTGGTCGGGTCATAGTAACTCTCGGCGGCAGCACCACCGCTGAATGCCAATTGCGCATGGGCGAGGGGCGTAGGCGCAGTGAATTGGGTGGAGCTACCGGGAACGTCGTTGCCGTGGTCGAAAACCACATGCGGCGTGTCCAATACCTGAGTGAGATTGCCTAAGCCATCAAACAGGAAATTCGTGTTCGTCGTCGGCCCGTTTAGCGCTACCGGTGTAGCCGACGTCCCGCCCAGGTTATTTACCAGGTTATTCCTATTCTTGTCGCTGACGGTGTAGGTAGTTGCCAGCGGGTCGACGCCCGGTGCAATCTGCGTCGTCGACCACGAAATTTCGTCGCGCAGCACCGAGCTGCTGGTGAAATTGACGATGTTGGTCGGCAGCGTTGTTACCGGGACCACGACCCCGGTAGACGTCGTCTGCGTCTGCGTGGTGGTGTTCAAGGTGGCGCCGCTCTCGCTCGTTGCCGTAATGGCAACCACAGGCGTCACCGGTGCCGGGGCGGCGGCAACGGGTGCGGCGCTGGGCCCGGTGGCGACGCCGGCGTTCGGATCCACCGCGGCGGTATCCCTGGAGGAGGCGGTCGCCTCCGCGGCTTTCTCAGCGGGTGCCGCCGCAGCCTGCTGGCTTTCACCTTTACCGTCGGCTTTTTCCTCTTCCTTGGCTTTCTGCGGTCCGGGGGCCGGCGTCGGCTTGTAGAACGGAGGTATCCGCGGCAGGACGACAGGCGCCGCCTTGGTCAGCGGTGCAAAGCCGACCTGGTTGCGCTGGATATCCACGGTACCCGAATCGTTGGCAATGAATGCGACACCTACGTTGACCTTGTCGTAGGTTCCGGGCGGTGCGATCGGGACTTGCCCGGCCAAAGGCGGCAGGATCACCATGGGCTCGTGGTCGGTGCCTCGAATGCCGATGGTTGCAGTCTCGGTCTTGATCAGATAGTTCTGCTTGTGCGTGTGCCCGATGATGCCGGTGATGGTGCGGAAGCCGCCCTGCAACAGCGAGACGACTGCGCTCTCCTTGCCATCCTCCTTGCCGCTGTAGTGGTAGGTGTCGAAAGTCATGCTGGTATTCGGTCGCACCGCAATGAAGCCGCCGTCCACCATCTTCAGCTGCGCCGATGCGCCGGCCGCAGTGACGATCCGGTCGCCTTCGTTGATTTCCGCGCCTTTCACCAGCGCCTTGGTTTCGCCGGACTTCGTTATCAGCTTCACGTCCCCGATTACGAACTGCACATTTCCGGCAGCGCCGAAAGCGGCGCCGGCAAAGGACGCTAACAAAAACATTAGGGGAAGTGCGCCGAGCGGATTTTTCCAGAACGATTGCATGGCATTCACCTTCTACGGGAATTATTTGAAGTCGCGCCGAACCGTGACGGACAGGTCGGTTCGGTCGAATTTGTAAATGACGATGTTCGAGTTGTTGCGCATGTATGCGACTTGCGGGCGCAGCGTCCACGCCTTGTCGAAATGCCAATTGAGACCGAGGTTGGCGTCGTACTGCTTGTCGTCGCGTGTCACGGAATCGGTAGGCGAACTGAATGCTGCATTGAAAATCTCGTACCTGCCGGCCTGCGCCCCAAGTCCCGCAAACAGTTCGGTCCGGTCGCTGAGCTGCATTTGACCGCCTACGCGCACTCCGTAAAAACTCTTGCCGCCGTCGGCACGCAGCGGCGCGCGTTCTTCGCCGCTGAACACGCTTGCCATCACCAGCGCCTTGCCGTCCTTGTATACATGCAGCCAGTTGGCGCCGTAGGTCGCCTGATCGAAGTTGTTCACGCTGATCGTCGGTTCGAAGCGGAAGCGCGCGTACTGACCGAACAAGCTCAACTGGTTGGAGGGGTCGAGCAGATGACGCCACTCGGCATTGACGCCGCTGGTGTCGCGGTTGCTCTTCTCGTTCAATGCGTATCTGCCGCCGAGTACGCCGACGCGAAACACGTTGGCGCCTTCACCCATCGACAGGCCGGCCCGCAGATCGACGCTGGTGGAATCGAACTGGTCCAGCGTCATGTTGTTGCGGCTGCGTGCATCCGCACCGGCATAGACGCCCATCGCGGGCGTAATCTGATGGCTGATTTCACCGCCGAACGCATACGTCAAGTAGTCATCCGGAGCCTTGACGCCGGTTGGATTCAGGGTGAAAACCAGGTTCCCCAGCGCCGGCACGGCGATCTCGCTTTGGCTGGTGGCAAAATTGACGTTGGTGTCGTGGCCGAAGCCGGCTTCAACATAGCCTGATCCCCTGGTCTTCTTCGCGTCTTCCTGCTTCGCGATCGCCGCGAGATATTTGTCTATCGTTGCCCTGGCCGCTGGCGGGGGATTCTGCGTCAGCACAGTTTCGAATTCGGCCTTCGCCCGGGTGAAATCGCCCAATTGATAGAGCGCGCGCCCCATGTCGACGCGCGCGCCGGCAAAATTCGGATCCGTTGCCAGCACGCGCTCGAACGCAAGCGTCGCCTTGTCCGGCTTGCCGCTATCGAGCGCCGCGATTCCCAACAGGTAGTCGTAGCGGATGTTTCCGGATTGCGCGAATTCAAACGGCTCGAGCAGGGCGTAGGCCTCGGCTGCCTTGCCTTGCTTCATCAGGGCATCGGCCTTGTCCAAATCCGGATCTGCTGCGAATGCGCAGCTCGAAGCCACGCACAAACCGAAGCCAAGCGCGAGCAGCGTCCGCTTGAGCGAAAATAGTCTGGCAATCAATTTAATGCTCCCTGAACGTAATCTCGAATGGGTGGCGCATTTCCTGCGTCTTGAACCCGAACAGAATGTCGGAGGATGGAATCGGCCGTGCCGTCTTGCATGCGCATTGGGCTCGATTTCATTTTTTGCCGGCCGCCACTCTTATTCGTCACCCAAAATCTGCTTCAATCTAGCATATTTGTTTACCCGGGTAAATCATTGCCCGCTTTAGCTTCTCGGTGCTGCGCTCGTCCAGTATCATGCGCATGTTCGCCAGGGTGGTGAAATTGGTATACACAGCGGGCTTAAAACCCGCCGCCGCTAATCCCGGCATGCCGGTTCGACCCCGGTCCCTGGCACCATAGGCCGCAGACGTTTGCAAAGCACAGACCCTCTGCACCATTGCGGCAATACCGGCCGGCGCCAGTCTGCGGCAGTTGCCGCGATATGAGCTAGAATGAAATTGGAAACGCACCGATGATCGTATTCGAACTCATTTGCAGTGAGCAGCACAGGTTTGAAGGCTGGTTCGCGTCCGGCGAGGACTTCGCGTCGCAGCAGCGCCAGGGTATGCTGGTCTGCCCGGTATGCGGCGGCGTTCACGTGGAAAAGCTGCCCGTTGCCAAAATCAGGAAGCAGACCGCCGAATCCGTGCAGTCGATGCCGGACAAGGCTATCGCGGCCGGGCAGAGCGGCAGTGGCGATAGGGCCCGAGTTATCGACTATATTCTTACCCACAGCGAAGACGTTGGAAGGCAATTTGCGGAAGAAGCGCGCAAGATTTACTACTCGGAAGCGCCACAGCGCAACATACGAGGCATAGCCAGCCGCGGCGAAGCGGACGAGCTGCGCGAAGAAGGCGTTCCCGTATTTTCTTTGCCCGTCCCACCGCAGGATCAGTGGAACTGAGCGCAGCAGTCCAGGGTCGTTCGCGTACCCGTAGCTGACGTCCGAGACGTCTTTCAGTGGCCAAGGCAATGTGGGCGCTGGAGTCGTGCCAGGGGAATATGTCTTACACGCGTGTTAATGCGCATATGTGTATTATGTAAAATAATAACGCGCATTGATTCAAATGCTTGCGCTATTCTTTTGCGCCAGCCTGGCGTAATAAGGCTGCGATATCGGTATTACCCCCTTTTATCGCCCACTGCAGCGCGGTTGCGCCCGTATCGCTCTTGATATTGGGATCGGCAACCTCCCAGAGCAGCAGCTTTACCGTATCAAAATGTCCGTCGCGGACAGCCATCATCAACGCAGTGATGCCGCTGGGACCGACCGCGTCGATGTCCGCTCCTTTGTCCAAAAGGTATTTCACGACGTCGTTCCGGCCGCGCCAGGCCGCGTACATCAGTGGATTCCAACCCTTCAGCTGGATCGCGGCGCCACGATTGACCAAAATCTTGACCAGATCCAAGTCGCCGCTAGCCGCTGCGAGCATCAATGCCGTTTCACCGTATTGGTTTCTGGGATCCAGCTTGGGCTGCCGCTGCAGCAGCCCTTTGGCCAGTTCCAAATGATTTTCCCGTATTGCGATCATGAGCAAGGTGTTGCCACCGGAATCGGTGGTATTGACGTCCATGCCGCGCCCAAATAAGTCCACAACCGCCGTCCGGTCGTCTTGCTTTACCGCCGTCAGCAGGTCTTCGTAGGAGTCCGCCAATGCGCCGGGGCAATGAAGGATTGAAAGCATAATAATGCTATGTAACAGTGTATTATATTTCATATCTAAAGTTAATTATAAGAATAAGATGGCAGGAAGAGTTTGAAGAAATTGGCAGTGGTCGCCTTGCCCACAAGCTCCAGCGAGATCCCGCGCAGACCGGCAATCTCCTCGGCCACGTGCCTGACCCAGCCGGGCTCATTGGTTTTCCCGCGATGCGGTACGGGTGCCAGATAGGGCGAATCGGTTTCGACCAGCACGCGCTCCAAGGGCACGGCCGCCGCCACCGCTTTGAGCGCTTGCGCATTCTTGAAGGTTACTATGCCGGAAAAGGAGATGTAAAAGCCCAAATCCATCGCGGCTTGCGCGAATTCCAGCGACTCGGTGAAACAGTGCATCACGCCGCCCGCCAGATCAGCGCGCTCTTCGCGCATGATGCGCAAGGTATCTTCGCTCGCATCCCGGGTATGGATAATCAATGGCTTGCCGCACTCTCGCGCTGCGCGTATGTGGGTGCGAAAGCGCGTACGCTGCCATTCCAGGTCGCCGCTCTGGCGGAAATAATCGAGGCCGGTTTCGCCTATGGCGACTACCCGGGGGTGCCGCGCACGCTCGACCAGGTCGGAGACCTGGGGGGCGGAATCTTCTGCCTGGTCCGGATGCACGCCGGCCGAGGCGAAAATCTGCTCGTGACGCTCGGCCAGCGCCAATACCCGCGGAAAGTCGGTGAGATTGACACTTACGCACAGGGCGTGAGTCACCTGGTTGCGCGCCATGCATGCGAGCACTTCCGGAATGCGCGCGGCATATTCCGGGAAGTCGATGTGGCAGTGCGAGTCGATCAGCATGAAGAAACTAAGCTATCTCTTTGTATGATATAAATAAGTCGTCGAAAAACAGGCGAGCGTTGAGGGGGTGTTCCGCAATCGCCCGGAGTGCGGACAAAGTGCTGTAGTAGCGCAATAATCGCGGCAGCTGCATACCCAAGGCGAGCTGGCGCAGCTGCTGTTCACGCCCCAAGTTATAGCGCACGCCGGACTTGCTCGCCAGCGCGACCAAGTCGTAGGTCCATTTGAGCATCCACCCCACTACCACGGCGGGTTGCAGGCGCTGACAGAAGTCTGCCAGGCTGAGTGCGCTGTTTACGGGCTGGCCCAGCAAATCGAACAGCCGGGCCCGCGTTTCCGCCTCGTCCTCGGTCAGCGCCGCTGCTTCCAAGGGTGCATCGCCAGCGAATGCGAGCGTTGCCGGTGTCGCCTTGCTGCCCTGCTCCCTTAGCCAAGCCAGGGAAAGCTCACGCGCGGGCAGGGTGAGCGCAAAGGCGTGGCAGCGGCTGCGTACCGTCGGCAGCAATTTTGCGGGCTGATGCGAAACCAGCACAAACACCACGCCTGCAGACGGTTCTTCCAGGC
>JAAOZY010000079.1 GCA_012274205.1 Betaproteobacteria bacterium | reverse complement strand
TGACACCGTGCTCCAGTCCTGGTAATAGGCGATGCCGAGCGCGAGTATGTTGGCGCCGACAAGCGACCACACCGACGCGTCTATGCTCCAATGCGGCGCGATCTCGCCCGCGCGCGGCGGCGCCACCAGCCGGCGCGCGCGCTCGAGCTGAGGCTGGAACTTGTTGTAGGCGATGCCGCAGGACGGGCACTGCCAGTCCGGCGCGCTATCGGTCGGCTGGCGCAGGTAGCCGCATTTGGGGAAGGTGACGGCCGCCGCTTCACTCATGCCTGAAGCCTCGATTGGCGTCCGGTTCACCAGCGCGCTCACTGTTTGATGAATTTGAGCGTGAAGCGGTCGGACTGGCCGATCGCCGCGTATTTCGCGCGGTCCTGGTCCTTCAGGCGGTAGGTAGGCGGCAGCGTCCACACGCCGGCGGGATGGTCCTTGCTGTCCTTGGGATTCGCATTGACCTCGGATGCGCCGGCCAGCCTGAATCCTGCCTTCTCGATCAGCGCAATCGCATAGTCCTCGCGTATGTAGCCCGACTTGGTCTGCGCCGCCTGCGGCAGATCGGTGCGGCCGCGATGATCGACCACGCCGAGCACGCCGCCCGGCTTCAGCGCCTGGTGAAATGCGCGCAGCGCGCCCTCGAGTTCGCCGCGCTCGATCCAGTTGTGCAGGTTGCGGAAAGTGAGCACGAAATCGGCGCTGCCCGGCGGCGCGATCGGGTGCAGGTCGGCGTTGAACTGCGTCACCAATACCTTGCCGTACAGCGCCGGCTCGGCCTTGAGCCGCGCGAGCAGCTTCTGGTGGTCGGCGAGATAGGGCGGCGGCGCCGCCGCATCGCGGTTCGCTGCAATGTACAGGCCCCTGTCCTGCAGATAGGGCGCGAGGATTTCCATGTAATAGCCGCCGCTGCCCGGCAGAATTTCCACCACCGTGCTGTCCGGCCTGACGCCGAAGAAGCGCAGCACTTCGAGCGGATGGCGGTAGCCGTCGCGCGCCACGTTGGCGGCCGAGCGCTGCGGCGCCGAGAACAGGCGCGCCAGCTCGTCCGGGCCCTGCACCCGCGCCGGCGTGCATGCAAGCAGCCCGATCGCGGCCAGCGCTGCCAGCAGGGAACGCGCGCGCCGCCAGGGCTCGATCATGGCGCCGGCCGGTCCACGCTGACTTCGAGGTCGCGCAGCAGCCCATCGTGCAGGTCGTAGATCCAGCCGTGGATGACCAGACGGCGCCCGGCCGCCCAGGCATTGACGATGGTCGGCAGGCGGCTGAGCACGCGCACCTGCGATCTGACGCTCAGTTCGCACAGGCGATCCCAGCGGCGCTCGCCGTCGGCCAAAGCCGCGAGTTCGTCCTGATGCTCCCGGCAAAGGCTGCGCACCGGCGCGAGCCAGCCTTCGAGCGGCTCCGCGCTGGCGGGACCCATGGCGGCCTGAATCCCGCCGCAGCGGTAGTGGCCGCAGACGATGATGTGCGAAATGCGCAGCACGTCCACTGCATACTGCACCACCGACAGGCAATTCGGATCGTCCGGGCGCACAATGTTGGCCACATTGCGGTGAACGAACACTTCGCCCGGGGCCAGGCCGACGATGGTGTTGGCGGGAACGCGGCTGTCGGAGCAGCCGATCCACAAATGGTCCGGGCGCTGGATGGCGCACAGGCGGTCGAAGAAGTCCGGGTCGCGGCCCGCTTGCTGCGCCGCCCATTCGCGATTGTTGGCGAACAATTCCGGTAGAAATTGCATTGAGGTTCCAGGCGCCTGTGGCTTCAATTCGGCATTCGCGCGCAAACGTCCGGCGCGGTTGAAGGTTAAGGGATTCCGATACGCAAGGCAAACAGCGGGCAAACGGCGGGGCAAACGACGCGGCGGCAGAAGCAAGACAAGCACATGGTCGAGCGAATCGACAAACTGACACGTGAGACACAGCGCGAGCCCTTCGCGGGAGTTGGCAAACCCGAACCGCTGGAGCATGCCCTTTCAGGGTTCTGGTCACGCCGTACTACGGGTGAGCATCGATGGGTTGGGCCTCGGCCTTGGTCCAACTGGGATGCCAACAATGTTCGTGGAAGTGCGGATGTCCACGCGACGGCCAACGGCGGCAGAAAGCTATGCTTCATAGGACAGCAAGACCACTTCTGCCGCTTGCTGTCGCAGCGGGATAAGCGCTTGATAAGCGGGCGACGAAAACCAACTATTTACTGCCGTGACACTCGGGAAACGGATAACGACAATGTCTGGGTGAGGGTTTTCGCCGGAAAGGGCGGCCACTTGTTTGCCACGAAAGACAAGTTCACCTCCCCAGGGGGCCAATGTTTCTGGCACCTTGCTTCGATATTCAGCCCACATTGCCGGGTTCTTTACTGTGATGTGGCCGACAACATATGCGCTATTCATGTACGAGGATTCCAGGGGCGATTGAGCCGGGAGGCCCAACGAGCTTGGTCAGCCACGCGCAGCTTCACGCGCGACGGCTGGACCAAGGGGTCAGATGCCGCTTTCGCGGTATTTGACATTGGCAATCCAATTGCGTTTAGGGCGCTGATTGCTGACGAAGCGCACGATACCAGGCCCCGGAAGATACAAATCGCGGGAACGTCACCCACTGCTCCAAGAAGATTCGCGACACAGCATTGAACGGACTCGTGAAAGGCTCCGGTGGCACCGGCTCTTGACGATGACCGCGTCCCTGGAGTGCAACCGAGAAAACCATCGCGAGTATTGCCACGATTCCAACGCGCCACGACAACTGAACGAGTGCCACGAGGAGAGCGACATTGCCCGCCAAGAACATAGGCACAACGACGATATGAAGCAACAGATTAAAACGCGAGTGGTGATAGCGCGGATATCCCTCCCACTGCCAACGAAGTAACTCTGACGTGCTCATAACATCTCCCGCGTCGCTGCGCTCTAAGGTGG
>JAAOZY010000479.1 GCA_012274205.1 Betaproteobacteria bacterium | reverse complement strand
GAGGCAAAGAGAAAAGCGTGGCTGGCGCTGGCCGGGCGTTCACCCGAAGGTTTCTTTTATCAGAACTACAAATCGCATGATGTCGTGGACTCGCTGCCGGATAAGGACTTCGTCGTTTGCGTTGCGAGAAAGGCGAGTGCCGCCACATGACACGCAAAGTATCCATTTGCATACCGGCCTACCGCCAGACCCAATACCTCAAGGCGACGCTCGACTCGATTCTTTGTCAGGGCTATGACGACTACGAGGTCGTGATAGCCGACGACACCCGTGATTCAAGCGTGGAAGACCTGGTGCGTGAATACGACTTCGGTTCCAGGCTTACCTACGCACGCAATCCGACGCAACTCGGATCGCCCGCAAACTGGAATCAGGCCGTCAGGCTTTCCAGGGGTGAATACATAAAGGTGCTGCATCACGACGACTGGCTCGCCGGTTCATCAAGTCTTGCTGAATACGTGGAAATGCTCGATTCGAGTCCCAACGCGGGCTTTGCGTTTTCCGGCGCAACGGCGCGGATCGCCACTTCCGGGAAGACCTGGCACCACTATGCATCGGACCGGCAAATCGCACGCTTGCGCGTCGAGCCCACCTGCCTGTTTCGCGGCAATTTCATCGGCCCGCCCAGTTCCACCATGATCCGCCGCGGAGCGTTCATGGAATATAGCGAAAATCTCGTATGGCTGGTGGACATCGATCAATATATTCGGATACTTCAAGCAACCAGCTTCGTCGCGACGCAAAAACCGCTGATCGTCAGCACGACTCAGGCGGCTCACCAGGTCACCAACCTCTGTGCCGGGAACGAAAAGCTCAACGTGTATGAGTATTTCTTTCTTTTCGATGCAATAAAACACCAGATCCCAGCTCATTTGCGTCACGCTTATATCGATCACTTGATCGAACTGATCTATTCTTCCAAAGCGCGATCCGTTGAAGACATACGCCAATCCGGCTACGCAGGCGACATTCCGGTCGAAATATTGTCTGCTTTGCAGAATTCTGCGCTGGCTCGCGCCTGGGAGTCGCTTAGATTCAGGCTGTCCAGACGGCTTGGATTCTTTGAACAGCCCGGGCGATGATTTGAGCCGTGATCAATTCCAATGTACGCAAGATGCCCGGCAGCCGGCCCCTTGCTTGGGTACGATTCGCGCGAAGAAATGGGCGGTGCATCCTGTGCCTGTCGTGGCGGACCATTGCAATCAGGCGACACCATGGCCGGCTTTAAGGAACCACCTGCATGAGTAGCGCAGTCATTCGAGTCCTGAAACCTCTGGTGGAGCGCTTCCCGAAGCTTGCCATGGCATACCGGCTGGTAAAAGCGCACTGGCAGCTAATGGACGAACCGCAGCCCACGGCGCTCGGCTTCAAATTTATCGGCCACAAGGAGATGCAGGAGGGACGGTTCGAGCCCGAAGAGACTGCGCTTGTAAAAGCACTTCTGCCGGGCATAGACGTATTGCTGAACGTCGGGGCGAACATTGGCTACTATTGCTGCATCGCCGCCAATATGAACAAGCGGGTTCTTGCATTTGAGCCGGTCGCGCTGAATCTTCAATACCTGATCAAGAATATCGAAGCCAACCAATGGACCGACAGGGTAGAGGTATTTCCGCTGGCATTGAGCGACAAGCAAGGCGTCGTAAAGATATATGGCGGCGGCACTGGCGCATCCTTGGTGAAGGGTTGGGCAGGAGCGCCGGCCCAGTATCCGACTTTGGTCGCGACTGAGACCATGGATGCCGTCCTGGGGTCCAGGTTTCACGGCGAAAGATGTCTCGTGCTCATCGATATCGAGGGCGCCGAGAAATCCATGCTCGACGGCGCGCACGCGCTTTTGAACATGGAGCCCAAACCGGTATGGATGGTTGAGATTACCGCCGCGCAGCATCAGCCCGCGGGGGTGCGCATCAATCCCAAGCTTGCGGCCACCTTCCAGATCTTCTGGGATCGAGGTTACGAAGCGTGGACAGCAACCCGACAAAGCCGCCGGATATTTCGCGAAGACATCGATCGCATTGTCCGAGGGGAGCAGCTGAACTTGCCCACGCACAACTTCCTCTTTGTCGAGCCGGGAAAAGATATCTGGCCGCGGACTGTTTTCTGATGCCCAATGCCGGACGCAGTGTCGTTTTTCCTTGCTCAAAGCGTGTCCGGCTCAACGCGATGCACCGAGCCGCCAGCACCAAGCCATGTCCGTAAGACGCAACGTCCTAGCCAATTTTCTGGGCCAGGGCTGGTCCGCCGTGATGGGTTTGGTGTTTATCCCGCTGTACATCCGGTACCTCGGCATGGAGACCTACGGCCTAATCGGGCTGTTGGGTGTGCTGCAGGCGTGGTTCGCGCTGCTGGATATGGGCATGACGCCCACCTTGAACCGGGAAATGGCTCGATTCTCTGCGGGAATCCACAGCCCACAACACATCAGGAATCTGCTGCGCAGCCTGGAGATACTTTGCTTCGGCTTGGCCGCGCTGGTGGGCTTGAGCATATGGGGCGCATCCGGCTATCTGGCACGCAACTGGCTCCAGGCCGAGAAGCTCCCCGTTCCAGTCCTTGCCCAAGCCTTGTCTTACATGGCGCTGGTCGTCGCCCTGCGCTTCGTCGAAGGCATCTATCGCGGCTCGCTTTTCGGGCTCCAGCGTCAGGTCTGGTACAACGGAACCAACGCCGTCCTGGCTACCGCGCGCAATGGCGGGGCAGTTGCAGTTCTCATATGGATATCGGCCACGGCCCAGGCCTTCTTTCTCTGGCATGCGCTTGTTTCGGTCGTTTCAGTCGCGGTGCTTGCTTCAAGCGTTCATCGGGCGCTGCCTGATGCGCCTTTACCGCCTAGATTTTCACGCGAATCACTTTACGGCATCTGGAAATTTGCCGGCGGAATGATAGGCATCAGCTTTGTCGCGCTGCTCCTAACGCAGGTGGACAAGGTACTGCTCTCGCGTCTGCTGTCGCTGGAGCTGTTCGGTTACTACACCCTTGCAGCAACTGTCGCCGGCGTGTCCTATATGCTCGTCGCACCGGTCACGGCAGCGATCTTTCCTTCCATGGTTGAAATGTCGACCAAGGACGACGTGACTGCGCTGATTTCCGTATATCACAAGGGGGCGCAACTGGTTACGGTTCTGACCGCCCCGGTGGCGATGCTGCTAAGCTTCTTCGGCGGGGGCATGGTGTTCATGTGGTCCGGAAGCGCCGGCCTAGCGGAAAATGTGGCGCCCATTCTTTCGGCTTTGGCACTCGGCTCCTTCCTGAATGGATTGATGTGGATGCCCTATCAGTGCCAACTTGCGCATGGCTGGACCAGTCTCGTCTTCAAGGGAAACCTGGTGGGAGCGGTCATGCTCATCCCGGCCATATTCTGGGTTGTCCCGCACTATGGCGCCTTGGGCGCTGCATGGGTATGGGTGGCGGTAAATGTTGGCTTTGTCCTGTTTTCCATTCAATTCATGCACCGCCGGCTCATTCCCGGTGAAAAATGGACTTGGTACCTTGCCGACGTTCTCTTACCTCTTGGCGGGGCGCTCGCCGTCGTGCTGTCGGCCAGACTGCTTCAGCCCGACGCTTATCAAAGCCGCTGGCTCTGGTTCATTTTTTTGCTGATTACGGCTTGCCTCGCGTTGGCAGCCTCGGCTGCGCTGGCTGACCGCATTCGACCTAGAATGATAGAGACGATGCGCAGTCTGCGGGGCCACTCCGCCGAGAATGTGCGTTAGCCGCAAGAAATGCCGTGGACACAACACGCTTTGAATATCGACATGATCGGCGGCACACCCTCGAGTTCAAAGCCGGCGCTGGCGGAAGCAAGCGCGGCTTGGGTATCGCATAGATGAAGAGCGTGACATGACACTCAAAGCAATGGCACTCCGGCTTCACTGGCTGCTGACGACCCAAGTCGGCATTGCCCCAAGAGTCGCGCTGAGATCATTGCTCGGTCTGCCCCGGTATTTCAGCGATATGTTCCGCTTTCGTTCCGGCTATATCGGCCGTTTCGAATTGGTACCCTGTTTGCAGGACTGGTACGAAGAAGCCGGAGCAACCAAGCTCGAGTATTTTTGGCAAGATCTGCACGTGGCGCGGATGATTTTCGAAGCCAGGCCGGAGAAGCACGTGGATGTCGGGTCGCGGGTGGATGGGTTCGTCGCCCATGTGGCCTGTTTCCGTGAAATCGAGGTGTTTGATATACGGCCGATCGCGGCGCAGATACCGGGCGTGACGTTCAGGCAAGCAAGTCTCATGAAGCCGGCGGAGGAAATGACGGACTATTGCGACTCCCTCTCCTGCTTGCATGCGTTGGAGCATTTCGGACTGGGCAGGTATGGCGATCCGGTTGATCCCAAAGGTGCCGAGCGCGGCCTCGCCAGCATGGCCCGCCTGCTCAGAACGGGCGGGGTCTTTTACCTATCGGTTCCGATCGGGGTCGATCGGGTCGAGTTCAACGCCAACCGAGTTTTTGATCCTCGCACCATTGTCGGCCTTGCGCAGGAAAACTCGCTCCAATGGACCGCGCTTACTGTCATCCACCAAGGAGGGCGGCTAGCGGAATGTTCCCTGGACGAAGCGCAACTTTCCGCGCTGGCGAAGCAGCGCTATGCGCTAGGAATCTTTGTCTTTACAAAATCCGGCCCAAGCGGAAGAAATGCGCCATAGGCCGGCGGCGACCTCAATCCGGCAGGAAACGCCCTGCTGCGTACCCGCCCTCCAGCTGCGCCCGAAGCTGCGGGCACTTCCCGCGCATGCTACGCCTGCCAGGCGTAGCCACGGTCGGGGGGCTCGATTGAATGGCCGGAGCATTTATCCGGCCGAGCGACGCTGCTGCCGCTTAGTTCGTTGCCGCAGGCAGCGGCTGAGCGCTGAGCCGAGGGCCGCCCCAATTCGTTTCAGCGAGCACGATTGATGGTTGTCATCCGATTAAACGGAGGCTTGGGAAACCAGATGTTCCAGTACGCGGCTGGACGCGCATTGGCCGACCGACTGGGCGTCGAGTTGCTGCTGGACACCCGCGCATTCCGGCATACGCTCGCATTCAAGGCTTACACCCGCCGCGAATATGCGCTCGGACAATTCAAGCTGCGCGCAAGCTTGGCGGCGCCGGCGGACCTCGAGGCCTGGCCGAAGTGGGTGATGGAGATCGGCATGCGGCTTCCGTCTTCGCGCTCCTTATTCCGGCGCTGGCATTTCGAGTCCGCAATTGCCTACGACCCGGGAGTACAGACCCTGGAAGATCCCGTTTGTCTGGTCGGCTATTGGCAATCGGAGCGTTATTTCATCGATAGCGCAGACCGGATACGCGGCGATTTCACGCTGCAAAGGCCGCTGACCGGCACCAATGCGGAAATCCTTGAACACGCGCGCTGCGGCAACAGCGTGGGATTGCACGTACGCCGGGGGGACTTCGCAGACCTCAAGGCCGCGGCACAAATGCACGGCTTGTGCTCTATCGATTATTATCGGCGCGCGATAGGTTTGGTCAGCGAGCGCAGTCCCGGTTGCCGCTTCCTGGTTTTTTCCGATGATCTGGAATGGGCCCGCGCCGAGCTGCCGCTGGATACATCCGCAATATTCGTGACGGGAAACGCCCAGAGGCCTGAACTGGATTTGATGTTGATGAGCGCATGCAGTCACCAGATCATTGCCAACAGCTCGTTTAGCTGGTGGGGCGCATGGCTCGCGACAAACCCGTCAAAAATCGTGGTCGCGCCGACGCGATGGTTTTTGCGTGCCTCGCGCGACACTTCCGACCTGATTCCGCACAGCTGGATTCGAATGTGATGTCAGCGGCAAGACAAGCCAGGGGCCACCTATGCGCTGCTGCCTGATTGGAGGCAGCGGTTTCATAGGGAGTCAGCTGCTGCCGCTGCTCGCGGCGAGCGGGAGAGAGCTTACCGTTGTCGGTCGAAGCGCCACGCCGCTGCGCAAGCTGCCCGCCGGCGTGCAATACGTAAGCGGCGACTACGGAGACCGGCAACTGCTGCGAACGCTTCTGGCGCAAACCGACGAAGTCATAGACCTCGCCTACGCGACCGTCCCGCAGACCAGCTTCGCGGATCCCGTATTCGACATCCAGGCTAATCTGCCGCCCAGCGTCACGCTGCTGAAATTGGGCGGCGAAATGCGCTTAAGGCGAATCGTGCTGCTCTCCTCGGGCGGCACCGTTTACGGTGTGGCAAAATCGCTTCCGATCGCCGAAGATCATCCCACCGATCCGATTTCACCATACGGCATTACCAAGCTGACCATAGAGAAATACGGCCTGATGTTTCACCATTTGACTGGGCTGCCGGTGATCATCGTCCGACCGGGCAACGCATACGGCCCCGGTCAATTTTCCGAGACCGGACAGGGATTCGTTGCGGCCGCAATCGCCCGCGTCCTGAGCCGGCGCGGCGTGACGATCTACGGGCGGGAGGGATCCATCCGCGACTACGTCCATGTCACCGATATCGCGAAGGGGATTTGCTCTGCGCTGGATCTCGGCCAGCCGGGTTGCTGCTACAACATTGGTACCGGGGTAGGGAAGTCCAATCTGGACGTGCTGAGTGCTATCGAATCGCTCGCATCCACCCGTGGGCTGCGCATCGAACTACGCATCGAAGAGCCGCGCGGGTTTGACGTACCCGCAAATATTCTTGACAGCACGAGCTTGAGGGACATTTCCGGCTGGACGCCGCAAGTACCGTTCGAAACCGGAATCGGGGAAACGTGGGACTACTTCGCCGGCCTGGCCGGGCCGCCGTGATGTCTGCGCCCGTTGTCAGCATTGTGCTGCCGGTATACAACGCGGGTACGCTTCTGCCACAGGCGCTGGACTCCATCTTCCGCCAGTCGTTTCAGCAGTGGGAGCTGATACTCGTCGACGATGGCTCGACCGACGGATGCATGGCCGGCTTCAGCGTTGCGGATCCTCGCGTGAGAGTGGTTCAGGACGGACGCAACGAAGGCCTTGCAGCCCGGCTCAACCAGGGCATCGACCTGGCACGAGGGCGGTATCTGGCGCGCATGGACCAGGACGACATCGCCTATCCGGAGCGCTTGCAAGCTCAGGTGAAGTTCCTCCAAAGTCACCCAGACATCGACCTGGTGGCGACCAGAACGCTGCTGTTCCGAAATGACGGTTCCGTAATCGGGCTGTCTCCATTGCGCCAGACGCACCTCGAAATCTGTGCCGCGCCCTGGCGCGGCTTCTTTCTTCCCCACCCCACCTGGATGGGCAGAATTGAGTGGTTTCGACGCCACCGCTACCGCATTCCGGAATACGTGCGGGCGGAAGATCAGGAGCTGCTGTTGCGGAGCCATCGCGCGAGCCAATTCGCCTGCCTCCCGGAAGTGCTCCTGGGCTACCGGCAATCGGGGCTCCCCCTAAAAAAGGTCCTGCTCGCGCGCAAGCATCTCGCTATTGCGCAGTGGTCCGTGAACATGGCACAGGGACACCCCGGCCACGCGATCCTGGGCTTCCTTGCCTATGCCTTCAAGGCTCTGGCGGATGCGGCCCTGGCCGTGGCGGGCGCGCAGCACCTGTTCGTCAGGCGCCAGGCGCGCGGCGCGCCGCAGAAGGAGGTCGACCGGTGGAGGGAAGTCTGGAAAGAATCCCAGACGCGGTCTGGCGCCTCGCCGCCTTCGCCTTATGCAATAGAGACTGCACCCTGCATCGGTCCCGATCGATGATTGGCGCGAGTATACGAGGATCAGAATCGACCGGGACGCGACTCACGGCAGTCCGCCTCCGCGAAAGACAGAAGATGGCAACCCGTCAATTTCCGGCGGACGTACCCAGGCACAATGACTCTGCGCAGGACCCACGCGCATGATAGCGGATCGGCGCAATCGCCCGCGCATCTGCCTCGTGGTCGCGGCGCCCCTGACGCTCAAGGCCTTCATGCTCGGGCACCTGAGCGCGCTGGCGGGGAGCGCAGAGGTGACCGCCGTGGCCGATTTCACGCCGGCGGACGAGGCCTTTGCCTGGCCGTCAGGAATATCGCGCGCGGCGGTTTGCATTGCGCGCCCCATTTCGCCCGGCGCAGACCTCGCCGCGCTGCTGGCGCTTTACCGCCTGTTCCGCAGGCATCGCTTCGACCTGGTGCACTCGGTCACGCCCAAGGCCGGCCTGCTCGCGATGCTCGCCGCCTGGCTTGCGCGCGTGCCGCTGCGCCTGCACAGCTACACCGGGCAGGTCTGGATCACCCGCGGCGGCTGGACGCGGGGGCTGCTCAAGGGCGCAGACCGGTTGATCGCCAGGCTGGCGACGCATGTGCTTGCCGACAGCCATTCGCAGCGTGCGTTTCTGATCGCCGAAGGCATTGTGAGCGCGCAAAAATCGGCAGTGCTCGCCCAGGGCTCGATCTGCGGCGTCGATACGCAGCGCTTCCATCCCGATGCCGCCGCGCGCGAACGCGTCCGGCGCAGTCATGGCATTGCACCCGATGCGGTGGTGTTTCTCTATCTCGGGCGCATCAACCGCGACAAAGGTCTGATCGACCTGGCGCGCGCGTTTGCCCAGGTTGGCGCCGACCATGCGCAGGCGCATCTGCTGCTGGTCGGTCCGGACGAAGGCGGACTGCGCGACGAAATCAGTGCCGCGGCCGCCGGCTGCTCGGCGCGGCTGCACTTCGCCGGCCTCACCGACCGGCCGCAGGATTATTTCGCCGCCGCCGACGTGTTCTGCCTGCCCAGCTACCGCGAGGGTTTCGGCACCACCATCATCGAGGCCGCGGCCGCGGGCGTCCCGGGCAT
>JAAOZY010000478.1 GCA_012274205.1 Betaproteobacteria bacterium | reverse complement strand
TCGCGGGGCCCCTGCTCCCTGCTCATGCCGCCGCCTCCGTTAGCTCATCGTGGTACCGAAAGCGCCACTGTCGGCGTCCGGCGGCAATCGCGGCCGGTCGCATCCCCGCTTCGCGGGGCCCCTGCTCCCTGCTCATGCCGCTCCCCCTCACGCAGCCTTTTTCGCCGTCGCCGGCGCAAAGGTTTTGGCTTCCTCGATGCGCAGCTCGGCGCTGACCTTGCCGCTGCGCCCGTCCTCGAACTTGACCTGCGTTTCGATGAACTGGGATTGCTTGCCCGAATAGAGCGCGTCGATCAGCACGCCATATTTCTCCGCGATGAAACCGCGGCGCACCTTGCGCGTGCGCGTGAGCTCGTCGTCGTCCGGATCGAGCTCCTTGTGCAGGATGAGGAAGCGATGCACCTGCGAATCGCACAGCGCGGGGTCGAGCGCGAGCTCGGCGTTGGCTTTTTCCACGCATTCGCGCACCAGCGCATACACCTCGTCCTTTTGCGCGAGGTCGGTGTAGCCGGAGTAGGGAAGGTTGCGCCGCTCGGCCCAGTTTCCGACCGCGCCGATGTCGATGTTGATGAAGGCGCACACCATCTCGCGCTGGTGGCCGAAGGCGACCGCTTCGCGTATGTGCTGAAAGAACTTGAGCTTGTTCTCGATGTAGTTCGGCGCATAGATGGCGCCCGACGCCATCTTGCCGACGTCCTTGGCGCGATCGATGATCTTCAGCTGCCCGTCCGCATCGAAAAAGCCGGCGTCGCCGGTGTGGAAGTAACCATCCGCGTCGATGGTCTCGGCGGTGGCATCCGGCCGCTTGTAGTATTCCTTGAACATCGCCCCGCTCTTGACCAGCACTTCGCCGCTGTCGGCAATCCTGACCTCCACGCCCGGCGCCCGGATGCCCACGGTGTCGAGCTTGATCTGGCCGTCCTTCTGCAGACAGACGTAGGCGCAGGTTTCGGTCGAGCCGTAGAGCTGCTTCAGGTTGATGCCGATCGAGCGGTAGAAGCGGAACAGGTCCGGCCCGATCGCCGCGCCAGCGGTATAGGCCACGCGCACCCGGCTCATGCCGAGCACGTTGCGCAGCGGCCCGTACACCAGCGCGTTGCCGATGGCATACAGCAGGCGCTCGCCCGCGCCCACCGGCTTGCCGTCGAGAATCTCGGCGCCGCAGCGGCGCGCGACATCCATGAAGTAATGGAACATCCAGCGCTTGAGCGCGCCCGCGTCCTCGATGCGGATCATCACCTGGGTGAGCAGGTTCTCGAACACCCGCGGCGGCGCGAAATAATAAGTGGGGCCGATTTCGCGCATGTCGGTCATCACCGTCTCGCCCGACTCGGGGCAGTTGACGGTGAAGCCGGCGACCAGCGATTGCGCGTAGGAAAACAGGTTGTCCCCGACCCAGGCCATCGGCAGGTAGGACAGGATCTCGTCATCCGCGGTCAGCTTGTCGAAGCCGCAGCCGCCGCGCGCCGCGTTGATCAGCGCCTCGTGCGTGATGCACACGCCCTTGGGCTTGCCGGTGGTGCCGGAGGTGTAGAGCATGATCGCCACGTCGCCGCTCTTGCCTTGTTCGATTTCGGCGTCGATGAAGCCGGGCTCCCTGGCGCTGCGCCCGAGTTCCTCCAGCGCATCCAGGCTGCGGATGAAGGGCTGGGTGTAATGGCGCAGGCCGCGCGGATCGTCGTAGAGGATGTGCTCGAGGCCGGGCGTGCGCTCGCGGCATTCCAGCAGCTTGTCCACCTGCTCCTGATCCTCGGCGATGGCGAAGCGGATGCCGGCGTCCTGCAATACGTATTCCAGCTCCTGCGCCACCGCGTCCTGGTACATCGGCACCGGCGTGCCGCCCAGGCATTGCGCCGCGGTCATGGCCCAGTACAGGCGCGGCCGGTTGTCGCCGATGATCGCAAGGCTGTCGCCGCGGCGAAAGCCGAGCTCGGCCAGGCCGCAGGCGAGCGCGCGCACTTCGGCCGCCACCTGGCTCCAGTTCCAGCTCTGCCAGATGCCGAGGTCTTTCTCGCGTATCGCCGGGTGCGCCGGGCGCACGGACGCATGCTGCAGCAGCAGCCGCGGAAACGTATCCCGAGTTCCTTCCGACATTGGAACCTCCTCCAACCCATTGCGCCCCTGTTCTTGTACCGCATTGCCGGGGCGTTCTCGATTCATTGTAGCCTAAGCCTAGCCTGCGCCCAACCGCCGGGCGCAGCCGCCAAAAGCCCGGCCGGTGGGGCGGGGCGGCTTGGCGGGAGTGCAATCATACAGCACAAAATTGGAGCAAAATGTCGCTTACCCGACACTCGGACTGCAGGCAATGCGATCGCTGGATGACATGTTGGCCCTGAGTTCCTGGACCAGGGAACTTCCGGCAGACCAGCTGAACCAGGTGCGCGCCGCCATCGCCGTGCGCGATTTCACCGCCGGCACCTGCATCTGCCGCAAGGGCGATCCGGCCAGCGCCTGGCTCGGCGTGATCGACGGCCTGGTGAAGATCCACAGCCTCTCCCCCGCAGGCAAGTCGGTCACCTTCGCCGGCATTCCCGCGGGCGGCTGGTTTGCTGAAGGCTCGGTGCTCAGGGGGCGGCCGTTCATGTACGACACCGTGGCGCTGCGCGATTCGCGCATCGCGCTGATGCCCGAAGCGACCTTCCACTGGCTGCTCGACACCAGCATAGGGTTCAACCGCTTTTTGCTGAAGCAGCTGAACGAGCGCCTCGGCCAGTTCATCGGCATGGTCGAGCACGACCGCCTGCTCAATCCGGAAGCGCGCGTGGCGCGCTCGCTCGCGGCGCTGTTCAACCCCTACCTCTATCCGGACTCCGATCCGCAGGTGCAGATCTCGCAGGAGGAGCTCGGCTACCTTGCCGGCGCCTCGCGCCAGCGCGTCAACCGCGCGCTGCAGGTGCTGGGCAAGGCCGGGCTGATCAAAATCGACTACGGCCTCGTAACCGTGCTCGATCTGGACGGCCTGCAGAAATTCAGCGGCTGAATTCGGGTAACAAAGCGCGGGGAGACGCCCCAACGGTCTCGATCCCGCTGGACGGGAAAGTCCCCTTGGGGGACCTCCCCTCGTGCTCCCCTAAGTTTGCCCGTAACAGAGTTTTGTTACGGGTTCTTAGGTGCGCGATTTTCGCGTATCCTCGCGCCTGCATGGCTACCCTGTATCTGGTCCGTCACGGCCAGGCCTCCTTCGCCGCCGAGAACTACGACCGCCTGAGCGCGCTCGGGCGGCGCCAATCCGAATGGCTGGGCGAATACTTCGCCGGGCGCGGCATCGTGTTCGGGCGCGCCGTGTGCGGCACGCTCGAGCGCCAGCGCGAGACCGCGCGCGCGATCCTTGAAACCATGGGCTCGACCCTGAGTGCCGACGAGCATCCGGGCTGGAACGAGTATTCCGGCGAGGCGCTGTACAAGGCCTACCTCGGCGACGAGTGGGCCAGCGCGCGCGCCAAGGGCGACGTGCGCTCGGTCTATCGCACCATCAAGGCGGCGCTGGCGGACTGGTCCGAAGGCAAGCTGAAGGGCGAGCTGCCCGAAACCTGGGGTGAGTTCGGCGCGCGCATCGCGGCGGCGATGCACGGCGCCTGCGCCGGCCTGCCCGCGGAGGCGAACGTGCTGGCGGCGACTTCGGGCGGCGCCATCGGCCGCGGCATCGCCGACCTGCTGCAGGCGCCGGCGCGCAGCGCGATCGAACTCAATCTGCAGTTTCGCAACTCCGGTTTCTGCGAAGTCTTCTTCAGCCCGCGCTCGATGCGCCTCGTCAGCTTCAACTGCGTGCCGCACCTGGAGCGCGCCGACCGGCGCGAGGCGATTACGTATTCATGAGCCGAGGCGGGGACGAACCGGGCGTGTTCGGCCGGGGAAGATCCTGATTCAACCAACAAGGGGGCGCGCCCGCTTGTTGCTCCCGCGCACGCGGCGCCGCGATTGCGAAATTATTTACTGTTTGTGGCAGTTCCTCACGCGCAAGCCGCCAACGCGAGCGCCTAATGCAGCCGCGGCTTCTTCAGGAAGTCGCTGCGGTCGGCCGAGTGCAGTTTGAGGCGCAGCACGTCGCCCTGGCGCGCAAGCATCAGCGGAACCTCTTGGCCGGGGCCGCCCAGGCGCCAGACGCGGCGCAGGAAATCGGCGAGACTGTTGGTGCGCTCGCCGGCGACACCGAGCACCAGGTCGCCCGTCTGCACCCCGGCGCGTTCGGCCGGGCCGCCCGGCGCGAGGCCGCCCACGATCAGGCGGCCCTCCGATTGCTGCGTGTACATGCCCAGCCAGGGCCGCGGCGGGCGCGCCGCGCGCCCGTGCGCGAGCAGCTCGCCCAATATCGGCTCGATCAGATCGATCGGCACGAACATATTGCCCTGGACCGCATCCTCGCCCTCCGTTTCCTGCACCAGCAGCGAGCCGATGCCGATCAGCCG
>JAAOZY010000477.1 GCA_012274205.1 Betaproteobacteria bacterium | reverse complement strand
TAAAATCGTTTCAGTCGGGGCGTAGCGCAGCCTGGTAGCGTACCTGCATGGGGTGCAGGTGGTCGGAGGTTCAAATCCTCTCGCCCCGACCAAAATTCAAAGGTGCATCGCCGTTCTGCCTGGACTTGACTGCCGCGTGCGCTCATCCGCTGCCGTTGCGCCGCCGGATTCGGGAACGGCCGCTTGCCATCACCGGGCGGGCCGCCGTGGCTGATGCAATTCTGGTTCTCAATGCGGGCTCCTCGAGCCTGAAATTCTCGGTCTTCCTCGATCGCCGCGGCGAGGAGCCGCAGCTCGCGCTGCGCGGGCAGATCGAGGGCATCCTCGGCACGGCGATGTTCAGCGCGCGCGATGCGAACGGCGCCGTGCTCGCCGAGCACGCACTTGGGGCCGCGGCGCCGCGCGGGCACGGGGGCGCGGCGAGCTTTCTGCTCGACTGGCTCGAGCAGCGGCCCGAGGGCCTGCAGCTCGCGGCGGCGGGCCATCGCGTCGTCCACGGCGGGCGCGAGTTTTCCGCGCCGGTGCGCGTGAGCGCCTCGGTGATGGCCGCGCTGGAGCAGCTGGTGCCGCTTGCGCCGCTGCACCAGCCGCACAATCTCGCCGCCATCCGGGCAGTGGCGGCACGCGCGCCGGGGCTGGCGCAGGTTGCCTGTTTCGATACTGCCTTTCACGCGGCGCAGCCGCCGCTGGCTCAGGCGTTTGCGCTGCCGCGGCGCCTGACCGACGCCGGACTGCGTCGCTACGGCTTCCACGGTTTGTCCTACGAATTCATCGAGCACCTGCTGCCCAGCGTCGACGCGCGTGCGTCCGCCGGGCGCACCGTCGTGGCGCACCTTGGCAATGGCGCAAGCATGTGCGCGTTGGCCGGCGGCCGGAGCGTCGCCAGCACCATGGGTTTTACCGCGCTTGACGGATTACCGATGGGAACGCGCTGCGGCGCGATAGAGCCCGGCGTTCTGCTGTACCTGATGGATCAGGAAGGCATGGATGCGCGCGGCCTGGAGCAGCTGCTCTATCACGAGTCGGGTCTGCTGGGTGTATCCGGCATATCCAGCGACATGCGCGCCCTGCTTGCCAGCGACGACGCGCACGCGGCCGAGGCGGTCGATCTGTTCGTCTACCGCATCGTGCGCGAGCTCGGCTCGCTTGCCGCCGCGCTCGGCGGATTGGATGCGCTGGTGTTCACCGCAGGCATAGGCGAGAACGCTCCCCCGGTCCGCGCGCGCGTCTGCCGCGCCGCGTCCTGGCTCGGCGTCGAGCTCGACGAAGCCGCAAATGTGCGCGGTGGTCCGCGCATCAGCCGCGAGGGCAGCCGTGCCTCCGCCTGGGTGCTTGCGACCAATGAGGAACTCATGATCGCCCTGCACACGCGCGCCGTGCTCTCGGCGCCGGCAGCGGAATAGCCGCGCTACGGCCCGAACGCGCCCGCTCGCCGGCCGCTTTGTAGAAACGGCGGTTTATGCAGCGTTGTCGGACAGCGTCGCGGCCAGCGCTTCTGCCGCGCGGCGCAAAGTCGGCAGATGCTGCAGCGCGCGCTCCAGCGGCATGCGCGCGACCGGCGCGTGCACAGCGACGGAGGCGCAGGTGCGGCCTTTCGCATCCGTTATGGGAACGGCCACGCACACCAGCCCGGTGAGGTACTCCTCGTCGTCCGTGCTGATTCTGTCGCGGCGGATGCGCTCCAGCACCTGCTCCAGGGACTTGCGCCCGATAAGCGTGTTCGCGGTATACGGTGTGAGCTGCAGTTGATCCAGCAACCTGTTTCTTTGCGCGCGCGGCAGCATGGCCAAAAACAGCTTGCCGCTCGCAGTGCAATGCAAGGGCACGTGCGAGCCGGGCTGCAGGTTGACGCGCAGCGGCGACGCAGTCTCGACGCGGTCAAGGTAGATCACTTCATCGCCGTCGAGCATGGTGAAGTTGCAGGTCTCGCCGACCTCATCCACCAGGCGATGCAGAATGGCGCGGCGCGCGCCGCGCAACGAGGAATGCATCAGCACGTCCGAGCCGAGGCGCGCGAGGCGCGGCCCCACGATGTAGCGCTTGCCGTCGGGCTCGTGCGCGATCAGGCCGGCGCGCTCCAATAGCGCTAGGATGCGGTGGGCGGTCGGTTTGGGCAGGGCCACTGCGGCCATCACTTCCGTGAGCGATATCGGGCGGTCTGCAGCGACCACGGATTCAATTACCGCGAAGGCCCGCAGGGTGGCTGAAGCAGAGTCTTGGGCTGGATGCATGGTGCAATTCTACAGAAAATGGAACAAAATGTCCTGTTTTTAGCAATATTTTGTTGACAGACCCCGGCATGGATGAATATATTCGGTGCTGGCTTGTTAAGATCGCATAAGCGAAAGGCCGTTGGCAACCAATTCAAGGGCGCGTGGGGCGGCTTATGCCCCCTTTTTCCATTCCGTTATTTCGAGCTTTTTATCAAGGACCTCGCCATGGGCAATGAAGCTGCAATACAACGCACTGTCGTTTCGGGCAAGACCCGCATGACGCCTTCGGAGGCGTTCGTCGAAACACTGGTGGCCAACGGCGTGACCGACGTGTTTGGCATAGTCGGCTCCGCCTACATGGATGCGCTGGATATCTTTCCGGCTGCCGGCATCCGCTTCATTCCGGTCGCGCACGAGCAGGGCGCGGGCCACATGGCGGACGGCTACGCGCGCGTGTCGGGCCGGCATGGCGTGTGCATCGGCCAGAACGGTCCCGGCATCACCAATTTTGTGACCTCGACCGCGGCCGCCTATTGGGCGCACAGCCCGGTGATCGTGGTGACGCCGGAGACCGGCAGCATGGGCATCGGGCTGGGTGGATTCCAGGAAACCGAACAGCTGCCGATCTTTTCCAAGATCACCAAATTCCAGGCGCATATCAATAATCCCAAGCGCATGGCCGAGCTGACTGCGCGCGCATTCGATCGCGCGCTGCTGGAAATGGGCCCGGCTCAGATCAACATTCCGCGCGATTATTTCTACGGCGACATTGAATGCGAAATTCCGCGTCCGATCCGCATCGAGCGCGGCGCCGGCGGCGAGCAGGCGCTCAACGAGGCGGCGACGCTGCTGGCGCAGGCCAAGTTTCCGGTGATTCTCGCCGGCGGCGGCGTCATCATGTCCGAAGGCATGGCCGAAGCGGTCAAGCTGGCCGAACTGCTGCATGCGCCGGTGGCCAATAGCTATTTGCACAACGATTCCTTCCCGGCATCGCATCCGCTCTGGGTCGGCCCGCTGGGCTATCAGGGTTCGAAGGCGGCGATGAAGCTGATCGCGCAGGCAGACGTGGTCGTCGCGCTGGGGACGCGCCTGGGGCCGTTCGGCACCCTGCCGCAGCACGGCCTGGACTACTGGCCGAAGAATGCGAAAATCATTCAGATCGATGCAGACGCAAAAATGCTCGGCCTGGTGAAGCCGATTTCCGTCGGCATCTGCGGCGATGCCAAAGCTGCTGCGGCTGCGCTGGCGGCGCGCCTCGCCGGCAAGTCCCTTGCGTGCCAGCAGAACAAGGCGGAGCGCGACGCCAAGATCAAGGCGGAGAAGCAGGCCTGGGAGAAAGAGCTCGACGGCTGGACCAACGAGCGCGATTCATGGTCGCTGGAAGTCGCGAAGGGCTCGAGCAAGATGCACCCGCGCCAGATGCTGCGCGAGTTGGAGAAGGCGATGCCGAAGGACGCGATGGTGTCCACCGACATCGGCAACATCTGCTCGGTATCGAACTCCTATCTGCGCTTCGAGCATGGGCGCAGCATGTTCGCCGCGATGAGTTTCGGCAACTGCGGCTACGCCTTCCCGACCATCATCGGCTGCAAGGTCGCCGCGCCCGGCCGGCCCGCCGTTGCCTATGTCGGTGACGGCGCCTGGGGCATCAGCTTCAACGAGCTGCTGACCTGCGCGCGCGAGAAGATCGGCGTCACGGTGGTGTTGTTCAACAACGGGCAGTGGGGCGCGGAGAAGAAGAATCACGTCGATTTCTATTCCAACCGCTACGTCGGCGTCAACCTCGACAATCCGAGTTTCGCCGGCATCGCGCGTTCCTTCGGCTGCGAAGGCGTCACGGTGGACAAGCTTGCCGACGTCGGCCCGGCGCTGCGCGCGGCATGCGCAGCACAGCAGCAGGGCAAGACCACGGTGCTGGAAATGATGGTGACCCAGGAACTGGGCGATCCGTTCCGCCGCGATGCGCTGTCGGTGCCGGTGCGCCATCTGGACAAGTACAAGGCCTATAGCGGCAAGTAGTACCGCGGCGTGATCTGCGTCGGCCCCGGCGGACCGACCGGCGCTTGCAGTGGCACCGTTGACGGCGATCGACCAGGCGAAACCCGTTCGCGTCGATCGCCGTTTTCATCTTCGGAGTTGCCAGAATGCACTACGACTACATAATCGTCGGCGCCGGCTCGGCCGGCTGCGTGCTGGCCGCGCGCCTGTCCGAGGACCCGAAGGTCACCGTACTGCTGCTCGAAGCAGGCGGGGCCGGCGGCGGCATGTGGGAATCTATTCCGCTCGGCGTGGGGAAGCTGCTCAACCAGGAACACCGGCTCTGGCGCGATGCCACCGAAGCTTCCGCGGGTACGCGCGGTCGATCTGTCGATTGGGTGAGCGGGCGCTGCCTCGGCGGCTCGAGTGCCGTCAACGGCATGCTGTTCGTGCGTGGACATCCGGCGATGTACGACAGGATGGCGCAGTCGGGCTGCAGCGGCTGGGACCATGCGCATTGCTTGCCGTATTTCCGCAAGCTGGAAGACTGCGGTTTCAGCGCGTCGCCCAATCGCGCCGCCGGCGGACCGATCGGCGTCTCGCTGGCCGAGCCCGACCCGATCTCCGATGCGTTTCTCGCCGCATGCGGCGAGTTCGGTTTCGCGCGGGTGTCCGATTACAACGATGCGCATGCGGATGGCGCGTCCTACCTGCAGTATTCGGTGCGCCGGGGGCTGCGCAGCAGCGCCAGGGACGCTTATCTGGGTCCCGCCCTGCGCCGTTCCAACCTGACTGTCCTGACCGATGCGCAGGTGCACCGTGTCTTGTTCCAGGGCCGCGCCGCGAGCGGCGTCGCCTATGCGCTTGGCGGGACGGAGCTCGAGGCGCACGCGGCGCGGGAAGTGATCCTGAGCGCTGGCGGGGTCCGCTCGCCGGCCTTGCTCGAGCGTTCCGGCATCGGCCGCAGGAGCCTGCTCGAGAGCTGCGGCATCGAACTGGTAGCCGATAGCGGCGAAGTCGGAGAAAACCTGCAGGACCATTTCATGCCCCGCATCTGCTTCGAGACCGGCGAGCAGGGCACGGTCAACCACTTCCTCAACAGCCGCCTGGCGCAGCTGCAGGAGGCGTTGAAGTTCCTCGTTTTTCGCACCGGGCGGTTTGCGGACCCCTCGCTCAAGGCGACCGCATATGTGCGCAGCGACCCCGCGCTTGAACTGCCCGACCTGCGGCTGCAGGTCGGGCTGATGAGTGCGGCGAGCAGGGTGCCGAGCGCCGCGGGAGGCGGCGGCACGCCGGCAGAGCGGGCCGGGCTGGATCCGTGCTCCTCGTTCCATATCGGCGTCTATGGCATCTACCCCGCATCCAGGGGCAGCACCCATATCCAGTCGGGCACCCCATCGCAGGCGCCGAAGGTGCAGCCCAATTATCTGGCGCATGCGTATGACCGGGATACCGTGGTGGCCGGCCTGCAGCTCATACGCTCGCTGGCGGATTCTGCGCCGCTGCGACGGCTTATTCTGCGCGAGATCCGGCCGGCAGCGTCGGCGGCCGGCGCGGAACAGTTGCTGGACTATGCGCGCGCCACGGGCCATACCTGCTGGCATCCGGTCGGCACCTGTCGCATGGGCGCGGACGACACCGCCGTGGTTGACCCTGAATGCCGGGTGAACCGTGTGGAGAAGTTGAGGGTGGTCGATGCCTCGGTATTCCCCTTCCTCACCAGCAGCAATACCAACGTGCCGGTGCTGATGCTGGCCGAGCGCATGGCCGACCTGATCAAGACGGCTGCCTGAGGCGACGCGGCCGCAGATCAATGAAACGCCGATGCGGTCCGCGTGCCGGCGCCTGCGAATATTGCCGCGACCGCCTCAGCGGATGCCGCTGAGTATCCAGACGCCGGCGGGTGCCGCCTGTGCGCGCGCGGCGCATGCCAGCGTCCCGATCTCTCCGGTGCAAAGATCGATCGAATCCTGCGCGCCTGCGCGCTCGGCCAGCTCGATGATCTTTATGCGCGGACCGCCGCTCACCAGCAGGTGGGTGGCATTGCCGCTGGAGAAGCGCACGCTGCGCAGCGTCGCATCCTGCTCGATTCGCTCGATCGCGACCAGCGCGGCGTCGCCGAGCACATGCGCCATCCCCGCGAACGCACGCAGCGCCGGGCGCGGATTGAACATCCGGTCGATGAAACCGTTGCGCGGGTGGTAACCGCGGTCGATGTCCATGAAGGTGTCGAACATCAGCATCACGCGATCGGACATGCGCCCGGCCAGCACCGCCTCGGCGGCCAATCGCGCGTTTTCCACATCGTCGTCGCGCGTCTTCGCCAGGCTCGCATCCGCGAGCTTGATCGCCCCCTGGACGGCGAGGCCCGACTGCTGCGCGAAGCGGTCCAGCCCGGGCACGGTTGCGAGCAGATCGACACCTCGGTCGAGCCTGACCACGACGCCGTCCAGTGCGTCGCGCGCGCCGGTTTGGGCGAGCAGCGCCGGCAGCGCATTGAGTTCGGCCGGCATCAAGCCGCTTTTGACGAAATGGCTGAACTGCGCGCCATCGAAGTGCGCGTCCTCGTGCATGCGCAGCTTTGCCCAGTAGACTGGCAGCTTCGTCGCGCGGCGCAGGGTCTGCAGGCGTTCGACGTCGCGCGCAAGGCGCTTGGCGCTGAGGTTGACCTCCATGGCGTCGACCAAGTCCGGCGCCGCCGCCAACGCATCGAGGAACGCCTCGCGCGGTATTCCGAGCGAGGCCGTGACGAAGCTGTGGCCGACACTGCGCAGGATCTGCATGCGCGAGTGCGTATAGGGATTGGTGAGGTCGTGGTCCGGAATTTTCAGCAGGCGCGCGCCCATTTCCCACAGCGCCATCACCGGGTAATCGTTGCGCGCGGGCTTGCGCCCGAACTCCTGCACGCCGCCGGTGGAGGGGATTTCCATCACCTCGGCCCAGGCGTGGCGCAACTCGACGCCGACCCGGTCGACGCTGGCGATCTTCACGTTCGTCGGCGGCACCGTCCTGCGCGGCTCGAAGCGCGCATCCGGTGCGAGGCTGCGGCCATCGGTGCGCACCAGCCGCATCACATGTCCCTGCTCGTGGACGTCGACGATGCAGTAGCCGAACTTGCCGGCGTCGCCGCGGCCGAACTCGTTTCCCGGCGCGACCCGGTAGAACTCGCTGTAGTCGTGGCGCAGGAACGCGGTCGAGGGCAGCATATAAAGCTCGGTGGCGCCGATGTGGTCGTACCAGAAGTTGTGCACGTGCCCGGCGAAGCACGCCTCGACATGGTGCCGGCGCACGAGTTCGAGTAGCCACGCGCGGCCGGGCTGATCGATATTGTCGTAGGTGCCGCGCTCGTCGGTCGCGTAGACGTACGGCGGATAATGGGTGAATAGAAAAAGGCGCTTCCCCGTGTGCGCCGCAAGTCCGGATTCGAGCCAGTCACGCTGCGCCTGCTCGCGCGGCAGTCCCGAATTGATCAGCAGCGCATTGATCACGATGCAGCGGATGGGGCCCTGGTCGAAGGCGAAATAGTCCTCGCCGAAAGTCCGGCGGTACAGTTCGATGTATTCGTCGCAGACGATATCCGCCGGCATCCAGTCGACCGACTTGTCGCCGATGTCGTGGTTGCCCGGCACGAGGTGCATCGGAACCCGCAGTATCCCGGCGATCGCCTTGTAGCGCGCGGCGGCCTCGGCGTAGGTGGGCAGCGAGGGCACCGGATGGACCATGTCGCCCAGATGGACGACAAACGCGGGGGCCGGATCGAGTCCGGCGATCTCGTGCATCACATGGCGCGCGCGGCCGTTGGCGAGCGCATTGGTGCGATACGGCGACGAGGAACGCTCCTCATGCTCGTTGACGTGGGTATCGGCGACCACGGCGAAAGAGAACAGTCGCCTGCCTGCTGCAAGGTGCTTCACGGCAATCGCCTTTTGAAAAAAGCTGCTGGATGCCTACATCTGCTCCCAGTACTCGGAAGGATCGACCTCGGCGTCGATCACGGTGAAGCGCCGGCTGGCCACCGCCTCGCGCAGCGCCTGATCGAAGGCGGCGATACTGTCCACGCGCACGCCCCTGGCGCCGAAGCCCTGCGCGATGATATCGAAGCGCGGCGATACGAAGTCGGTCGACGTATAGGGAAGGCCGCCGGCCTTGGGAGCCAGGTTCATCTTCGCCTGTTTCAGCTTGATCAGCGACAGGCTGGCATCGTTGAGCACCACCACTACGATCGGCAGCTTGCGCTCGGCGGCGACCGCGAGCTCGCCCTGGGTCATGAGCATGCAGCCGTCGCCCAGCATCGCCACCACCGGCTTGTGCGGGTGCACCAGCTGGGCGCCGATCGCCGCCGGCACCGCGTAGCCCATGCATCCCAGGCCGTTCGACTGCAGCAGCTGACCCGGCGTGTGACAGCGGATCACGTGGTTGGCGAGGATGCGGTGCGCACCGACGTCGACCGTCATGATCCAGTCCGCGGTCGCCTGTGCGCTGACTGCCGCGAACAAGGCGGCCGGGCTGATGCCTTTGGCCGGCGCGCGCGGGCGCACGGTGTGGGCGACGGCATCCTTGAGCTGCTGCAGGCGCGCTCGCCCCCAGGACGCTGCCTTGTCGACCTTCGCGCCAGGCGCAAGCTGCGCCAGCATGCGCGGCAGGTCGCCGTAGGCGCGCTCGCCCTCGGGGAATAGCCGGTGGTTGAGCGGACCCCAGTCCAGCGACAGCACGGACTGCGCCTCCGGCCAGGCGTCGAGCCAGGCGTCGCGCAACTCGATCGGGTCGAAGCCCGCCATGACGATGAGGTCGGCTTCACGCACCAGCTTCATGTTCTCGGCGTCGACCACCGGCGACAGGCCGACGCAGCCGAGGCACAGCGGGTGCTGCTCGGCGATCACTCCCTTCGCCTTGTAACTGCACAGGAATGGCAGTTGCCATGCTTCGGCGAACGCGGCGAGCGCCGCAGGCGCGTCTTTGAGCAGGGCGCCGCGGCCGATCAGCAGCAGCGGGCGCCTGGCCGAGGAGAGCATCTTGCCCAGGCGCGCGGCTTCTTCCGCTGCGAGTGCGGTTGCGGCGATGCGCGCCGGATGGTAATCCTCCTCGCTCGCCGCAGGGGAGCGGTTGTGGTCGGCGGGCACGTTGAGCAGCACCGGGCCGGCGGGATAGGCAAGGGCGATGTCCAGCGCTTTCGCCACCTGCTGCGCCGCGCGCCGCGGATTCAGCTGCTCGGCATACTTGGTCACCGGTCGCGCGAGCCCAACATGATCGAACACCTGGTGGTTGTAGATGCCCATGTTGGCCGTGGCCATTTCGCCCGAGAGCACCAGCAGGGCGGTGCGCTCCTGCATCGCGCCGGCGATGCCCGACATGGCGTTGGAGATGCCCGGCCCCAGCGCCGGAATCAGCGCCACCGGCGCGCCGCTGAGCTGGTACACCGCGTCCGCCATGAAGGCGCAGGAAGGCTCGGACTTTCCGAGCACGAACTCTATGCCTTGCGCTTCACACGCCCGCACCGTCTCGAGCACGTCGTTGCCGGGAATGCCAAACGCAAAGCGCGCGCCGAAATTGCGCAGCGTCCTGGCGACGGCGTCGGCGACTTTTTCAGGAGTGGGCGGATTCATGGATGTTGCGCTCATGTATCGTTTCGATGGGGCGGTCACGATTCACTTCAATTCGATACCCAGCGATTTGCCCAAACGGTCGTAGGTCTCGAATTGTTCCTTCACGTACTCCGCCGTCTGCTCGGGCGACAAAACGTGGGGTACCGAGCCGATTCTCTCTGTCGACTGAATCCACTGCGGATCTTTGGCCACTTTCTGCAGCACGCCGCCCCACTTCGCTACCAGTTCCTTGTCCATCCCGGGCGGGCCGTAGAGCGCACTCCAGCCGGTGATGCGCTCCAGGAAAGGGTAGCCGAGTTCGCGTGCAGTCGGAACTTCGGGGATTTCGCGATAACGTTCCGGCGTCGTGATCACCAGAATATGCGCCTGTCCGGACTTGTGGAAAGCTTGAATGGTCGCAAGGTTGGTGCACTGGAAATCCACCAGCCCGGCTGCGACCGCGGCGGACGCCTCACCGCCGCCTTTGTACGGAATCTGCACCGCAGCATCCTTGCCCAGCTTGAGTGCGTCGAACAGCATTTGCGGTCCCATCTCGTGTATGGTGCCCACGCCTGCGGTGCTGTAGTTCATCTTGCCCGGATTCTGTTTGATGCCTTCGATCAACGCCGCCAGAGTCTTGTAGGGCGAATTCGCCTTTACTGCGCAGACGTAGGGGTTGAGCTCGAGCAGGCCGAGGAAGGTGAAATCGCTCCACTTGTACGGCGTGCTCGGCTTCAGCGCCGGGAGTACCGCCTGCGATCCGACGCGCGCCAGCAGCAGGGTATCGCCGTCGGGTTTGGATTCCCTGACGAACTGCGAACCGATCGCGCCGCTGGCGCCCACCTTGTTGAGCACGATGACGGGCCGTCCGAGAATATTCGCGGCCGAGGCTGCGACATTGCGCGCCGCCAGGTCCGAATCGCCGCCGGCGCTGAACGGCGCCACCACCGTTATCGGCTTTGCTGACTGCGCCTGCGTCGCCGTGACGCCGAATAGCAGAGGAATAGTGCTTGCTGCCGCGAAGGCGCAGCGCTTGAGGGTACGGTTCATTTCACTCTCCTTTGTGTAACAGTCGGGCTAGATTCTTATAATGGGTGTTGGTCAGGCCGCTAGCCCGGAACCGGCCTGAATTTTGGAATGGCTGCATCTTCGCTGATATCGACGAAGTGCGCTTTCACGCGCATGCCGATGTGCGCCTGTTCCGGCGCGCAATCGGTGAGTTGGCCGTACATCCTCGCGCCCTCGTCCAGGTCGATGATGCAGTTGATCACGGGCAGGTCTTCCTTCCAGTCAGGGTAATTCATCATCACCGCGTAAGCGACAGTCAGCGAGTACACCGTGCCATAGGGCTTGGTCTCGACCCAGTTCAGATCGCGGTCGCCGCACTCGACGCACCAGGGCTTGGGATAGAAATTGAGCGTCCCGCAGGCGCCGCATTTTTGCATCATCAGCTTGTGTTGCTTGGCGCCGCTCCAGAACGGACGCGTCTGATCGGTAATCTGCGGCAGGGGTTTGCCTCTGGGTGTCTGTGTCATAACCTATGCCTCCGATCCGAATACCAGCGTGACGCAACTGCGATTGTTGCGCGCGTAGGTCATGCCGCCGAAGCCGGAGGCCGCGGCGATCGCCGCCCCCTTGACCTGGCGCTCTCCTGCTTCCCCGCGCAACTGCGTCACCGCTTCGATCAGGGGCATGAAGCCGCCGATGGCGCCGCCGGGCTGGCCGCCGGACAACTGTCCGCCGTCGGTGGAGATGGGGAAGTCGCCCTTGAACGTCAGGTCGTGCTCCTCCACGAATTTTCCGCCTTCGCCCTTCTTGCAGAAGCCGTAATCCTCCATCTGGATCAGTACCACCATCGGGTAGTCGTCGTAGGGTTCGAACACGTCGATGTCCTTGTGTTGCACGCCGGCCATCCTGAATGCCTGCGGCGCGCATTGCTCGAAGCCGGTGTAGGTGATGTCGGGCTGGTTGCGCGAGCCGTGGTAATAGTTGCTGACCTCGTCGAAGCCGAGCAGGTAGACCGGCTTGTTGGTGATTTCCTTCGCGGTCTCGACCGAAGTGACGATGTAAGCCAGGCCGCCGTTGACCATGGGCACGCAGTCGAACAAGCGCACCGGATCGCAGAGCATGCGCGAGCTCAGGTACTCTTCCAGAGTGAAGGGATTGCGGTAGATCGCGCCGGGATTGAGCGAGGCGTGGTAGCGCGTGGTCACGGCGATCTTGCCCAGGTGCTCAGGTTTGATCTGATGCTTGAATTGGTGCAGATAGCGCGCGTGCACCAGGCCGAACTGGGAGTTGGCGCCCATCACGCCGAACGGCCCCTGGAAATCCCAGAACACGCCGCGCGTGCGCTCCGGCGACAGCGGCAATCCCGGGGCGATCGACGGAATGGTCAGCGGCGTGTCCGCGCCCATGACCAGCACCCGGTCGACGATGCCCGCGCGTATCATGCCCGCGGCGCGAATCAGCAATGCGGCTGCCGAGGCGCCGCCCTGGTCGGCGCGCAGCAGGATTTTCGGGCTGATGCCCAGGCTTTCCGCGACGGCCGCCGACCAGTTTACCGTGTGGGCGGCCTCGGCATGGGCCACGCCCAGGCCCTGACCGTCGAAGTCGTTCTTCGCCATGCCGGCTTTCTTGAGCGCAAGGTCCGCTGCCCAGGCCAGGTACTCGTCGACGGTGAGGACGGGTTCGCCCGCTTTGACCCTGCTGTAAGGGGTTCTGCCGTAGCCTACGATTGCCACTTGCGCGCGCATAGCTCCGCCTCTCCACTGGTTAATCTCGAAATTCGCCTGATAGTCATTTGTCTTGGCCGGATTCAGTCGTCTAATACCATCAGCCAGTCGACCGCGACCGCGTCCTCGCGCGACAGCAGCACCGGATTGAGGTCCAGTTCGCGCAGGCGGTCGCCCGCCGCGGCGCCGAAGCAGGACACTGCTGAAATCATTTGCGCCAGCCGCCCGCGATGCACCGGCGGTTTGCCGCGCTGGCCGTCGAGCACGGCACGGCCCCTGAGCTCGTCGAGCATGCGCAGGGCCTCCGCTGCGCTCACCGGCGCCTTGCGGAAGGCGACGTCCTTCAATACCTCGATCAGCACGCCGCCAAGGCCCGCCATCACCACGATGCCGAATACCGGGTCGCGCTGCAGGCCGATGACGAACTCCACCTCACCCGCCGCCATCGCCTGCACCAGCACGCCGTCGATGCGCGCGTTCGTCTTGTATGTGCGTGCGCCGGCCATCAGCGCTGCGTAGGCGCTGCGCACGGCCGCGGCGTCCGCGAGGCCGAGCCTTACGCCGCCGGCTTCGGTCTTGTGCAGGATGTCCGGCGATTCGATTTTCAGCGCGACCGGATAGCCGAGCCGTTCTGCCGCGGTGACAGCTGCATCGGCAGACGCGGCGAGGGCATGCGGCGCAAGCTGCACGCCGGCCTGCTCGAGCAGGCGCGCGCCTTCGGCGCTGCCTGCAGGCCCGCGCATGGCGCCGAACGCCGGCGCAGCCAGTTGCAGCGCCGCGCGTCGTTCGGCGTTCGCGAGCCAGTTGCGCCGCGCTTCGGCGTAGCGAATCAGGCCGGCGACGGCATCGATCGCCGGTTCGGCCCCGCGCAGCACGGCGATGCCGCGTGCGCGCAAGGCGAGCAGCGCGGTCTCGGGCGCTGCGACCCAGCAGACCACGAAGGGCTTGTTCGTCTGCGCCTTGATCTGCTCGAAGATGCCGACCAGCATGTTCACCGCGGTTTCCATGAGCTGCAGCCAGACGATCGCTATATGCACGCCGGGATCGTCGAGCACTGCGATTACCGACTCGCGCAGGATGGCCGGTTTGGCGAGGAACTGGGCGGTCACATCCACCGGATTGCCGGTGGCGCCAAAGCCGGGTATCACCGGCCGCAGCCTGGCCTGCGTCGCCTCGCTCAGGGTCGGCACGCTGAGGCCCAATTCCTCGGCGCGGTCGGCCATGAGCACGCCGGCACCGCCGGACTGGGTGATCATGCCGACTCCCGTGCCTGCGGGTAACGCGCAGTACGCCAGCACTTCGGCCAGGTCGAGCATGTGCTCCTCGTTTCTTGCGCGCACCAGGCCGTATTGACGTGTGATGCCGTCGAATACCGCGTCCGTGCCGGCAAGCGAACCGGTGTGCGACGCGGCCGCGCGGGCACCAGCATCGGAGCGCCCGACTTTCGTCAGGACCAGAGGCTTGCCCATGGCGAGCGCCGCCTCGGCCAGCGCAAGCACGCCGGGTCCGTCCTTGAATCCTTCGATGTAGCCCGCGCCGACGCGGATGCGCTCGTCTGCGATCACCTCGGCCATCACTTCGGCGAAGGTGATATCGGCCTCGTTGCCGGTGTTGACGAAATAGCCCAGACCGAGGCCGCGCCGGCGCGCGAGCGCTGCAATGGCGGTGCCGAAGGCGCCCGACTGAGTGACAAAGCCGATCGGGCCGGCCGGCGTTTCGCCGCCTGCGTATTGGGAAAACGTCGCGACTACGTGCTCGAACGCGTTGATCAGGCCGAGGTTGTTCGGTCCGAGCATCCTCACGCCCGCCTCGCGTGCGGCCCGCAGCAACTCGGTTTCGAGTGCGCGCCCTGCGGCGCCGGTCTCGGAGAATCCGGAACTGAATACGACGGCTGTGGGAATATGAGCACGTCCGCAGGCGCGGATTGCGTCCGCAACCTGCGCCGCCGGCAGTGCGATGATGGCGAGGTCTACCGCTTCGGGCAGGGAGGCCGGATCCGCATAGCAGAGCAGCTTGCCGATCGCGCCGTATTTCGGGTTGATGGGAAAGATCCGGCCAGCATAACCTTTGTCGCACAGATACCTGAGTACGCGCCCGTTGAGCTTTCCCAGATCGGCAGACGCGCCCAGCATGGCGATCGCGCGCGGCGCGAGCAGCGCCTGCAGGGCACTGCGCTGCCCGGAAGTTTGCGCGTTTCTTTCCTGCGTAGGCATAGGCGCTAGCCCGCGAACGCGGCAATGCCGGTCTGCGCCCGGCCCAGGGTCAGCGCATGGATGTCGTGTGTGCCCTCCAGCGTATTGACGGTTTCCAGGTTCATCAGATGGCGGATCACGTGGTATTCGTCGGCGATGCCGTTGCCGCCGTGCATGTCGCGCGCCATGCGCGCGACCTCCAGCGCCTTGCCGGCGTTGTTGCGTTTGAGCAGCGCGACCATTTCCGGGGTCGCCTTGCCGGCATCGCGCAGGCGGCTGAGTTGCAGGGCGCCGAGCAGGCCCAGGGTGATCTCAGTCTGCATGTCCGCAAGTTTCTTCTGGATCAGCTGGTTTGCCGCAAGTGGACGGCCGAATTGATGGCGATCGATGACATACTGGCGCGCCGCGTGCCAGCAGAATTCGGCCGCTCCGATGGCGCCCCAGATGATGCCGAAACGCGCATTGTTGAGGCAGCCGAATGGCCCTTTGAGCCCGCACACGCCGGGCAGCACGTTGGCGTCTGGAACGAACACATCGTCCATGAATATCTGCCCGGTAGGCGATGCGCGCACCGAGAACTTGCCCTCGATCTTGGCCGTGGACAAGCCGTCCATGCCGCGCTCCAGGATGAATCCCAGTACCACGCCGCCGTCGTCCTTGGCCCAGACAATCAGGACGTCGGCGATCTGTGCATGCGTGATCCAGGTCTTGGTGCCGCTCAGCCGATAGCCGCCGTCGGCCCTGCGCGCCCGGCTTTTCATGCCGCCCGGGTCGGAGCCGTGATCGGGTTCGGTCAGGCCGAAGCAGCCGAGGAGTTCGCCTGCCGCCATCTGCGGCAGGAAGCGCCGGCGCTGGTCCTCGGTGCCGTAGGCGTAAATCGGCAGCATCGACAGCGTGCTCTGCACCCCAACCGCCGAGCGGTAGCTGGTGTCCACGCGCTCGAGCTCGCGCATGATCAGGCCGTAGGCGACATAGCTGACCCCGGCGCAGCCGTAGCCCTCGATCGTGGCCCCGAGAAAGCCCAGCTCCGCCATTTCCTTCATCACCGCGAGATCGAAGGTCTCGTTGCGGTTGGCCGCCACGATCCGCGGCATCAGTTTTTCCTGCGCGTACTGGCGCGCAGTGTCGCGGATCATCCGCTCCTCGCCGCTCAACTGATCCTCGATCAGCAGCGCGTCGTCCCAGCGGAATTCGCCGCCCGTCAGCGTAACGCTGCTCACTCCTCCTGCAGCCTGGGATAGGGGCATTTCGCTCTCTCCATCGATGGTCCGCTTACGCCGAAGAGTAGTTGCGCGCTTTACATACGTCTAATGGATTGTTGTGATGTAGATTATTCTGTTTGTGAATATAAAGCCGGGAGGGGCCGGTTCATGCTCCTAAGAACCCGCTGCAACATGAAATTTTGCAACGCCCGATATAGGGGAGTATGAGGGGAGGTCCCCCAAGGGGACTTTCCCGTCAAGCGGGATCAAGACCTTCGGGGCGTATCCCTTCATTTTGAAACGAACTCTACAGCCGCTGGCACAAGTCGTGGAAGGAATTGCGGAACCATTGGTGGCCGGGGTCCGCGTCCAGGCGCTTGCTCCACACCAGGTAAATCGGGATGCCGGGGAAGTCGATCGGCGGCTTGAGCACCTTCAGACGGAAATGCTCGGCATACACGCGCGCCATGCGCAAGGGCAGCGTGCAGATGAAGTCGGTGGTGCGCACGATCATGGGCATGCTGAGGAAATGCGGCACCTGCAGTGCGATCTCCCGCGTCAGCCCGCGCTTTTTCAGTTCGCGGTCGACGACTGGCCCCCTGGGCGAGCGCGGCTCGATCACGACGTGGGCCAGGCTCACGTACTGCTCCAGGCTGAGACTGTCTCCCACCAGCGGATGTTCCTGCCGGACCATCGATACCAGGGTTTCCTCCATCAGCGGCCGCAGCTTGAAATCCTCGTCCTGCGGCCGGTGGTATTCCATGGCCATGTCGATGGCGCCGCGCTTCATTTCCGCCAGCAGCGCGCTGCCCGACTCCGGCCGTATGCGCACGCGCACGCCGGGCGCGACCCGGTTCAGCCATTCCATAAAGCGGGGCATGACCACCGCCTCGCCGTAGTCCTCGACCGCCACGGTGAAGGTGCGCTTGGACGAGGCGTAGTCGAAGGCGCTGTCCAGACGCAGGCTGTTCTGCATCAGGTCCAGCGCCTGCCGGATGGGCTCGGCCATGAGCCGGGCCCGCGGCGTCGACTCCATGCCGCGGCCGCTGCGCACGAACAGCGGATCGTCGAGGGTTTCGCGCAGCCGCGCCAGCGCGTTGCTCATCGCCGGCTGGCTCATGCCGAGCTTTTTCGCCGCGCGCGTGAGATTACCCTCCACCGCAATCGCATCGAATACGGCCAGCAGGTTCAGATCTATGCTGCGCAGCTTCATCGGCTGAAGGTGCTCCACGGGGCCGCCCAGCGCCGCCTCCCGCGCAGCGGCGGGCGTGACGGCATCTAGTCGACCCTCACATTGGCTGACTTGACCACGCGCGCCCAGCGTTGAACTTCCGCCTGGGTATGCGCTGCGAACTGCTCCTGCGTTCCGCCAACGAGGGTCCAGCCTGAGCTGGTCATGCGCTCGCGGATTTCCGGGGTCTGCAGCGCCGCATTGAAGGCGTTGTTCAGTTTCATCACCAGTTCGTGCGGCAATCCGGCCGGTGCGTAGATGCCGTACCAGGAACTGACATCGAAACCCGGTACACCGGCTTCAGCCAGCGTGGGCAGCTCGGGCAGGGAGGGCGAGCGCTGCGCGGCAGTCACTGCCAGTCCGCGCAGCTTGCCCGCCTTGATGTGCGTCAGCGGCAGCGGGATGTTGTCGAACATAATGTCGATGCGGCCGGCAATCAGGTCCATCAGCGCCGGCGCGCTGCCCTTGTAGGGTATGTGCTGCATCTGGACGCCGGTAACCTGCTTGAACATTTCGCCGGTGAGGTGGGCCGAGGAACCGTTGCCGGGGGAACCGAAATTGAGCCTGCCCGGGTTGGCCTTGGCGTAATCGATGAACTCGCGTATCGATTTCACCGGCGTCGCCGGGTTCACCACGGCGACGTTGGTCATCGTGGCGAGAAGTATGATGGGAGTGAAGTCCTTGACCGGGTCATAGGGCATTTTGGCATAGACGCTGGCGTTGATCGCATGCGTGCCTATGGTGCCGATCACCAGCGTATAGCCGTCGGCGGGCGACTTGGCGACATAGTCGCTGCCGATGTTGCCGCCCGCACCCGGGCGATTTTCCATTACCAGCGGCTGTCCCATCGCCTGGCTCACCTTCTCCAGCGTCGGGCGCCAATGATCCATGTTGCCGCCGGCTGCATACGGCACGACAACCTTGATCGGTTTGGATGGATAAGTCTCCGCGGCAGCGGACAGGCTGTACGCGAGCGACACCAGCATCAGCGCTGCGCGCAAGATTCGAATCATGTTCTCTCTCCTTGATTGTGGGACGGCTTGCTTCTTGCGCGAATTTGGAAACACGCTAGCCGGTTGAGCGCGGCGCAGACCCCGTTTCTTCTGCGGAAGCATGGTGTCGCGCCGCAGTGTAGCCTGTGTTCGCGCCGGCCTCAACTGAACGGCGCTGCCGCAGCGGCGTAGTGCGCCGCGCCGGCGAGGCCCACATCGCTGTTCAGGATCACATGCACCGGCATCGACTCGAGCAGCGCGCGCATGCGCCCTTTCGCCCTTAGCGCGTCGAGGAAAGCGCTTCCGCGCAGGCGCTCGATGATGCGCGGCGCGATCCCGCCGCCGACATAAATACCCCCGCGCGCCATCAGCTTGAGTCCGAGGTTGCCGGCCTCCGCACCGTAAATCGAGATGAACAGTTCCAGCGCAAGCTCGCAGCGCTGCGACCGGCGCTCGAGCGCGGCGCGCACGATCGGCGCCGGGTGCGCCTGCTGATACAGCGTCTCAGTGAGCGCCGGGTCCTCCTCGCCGCGCCCGCTTTGATGCAGGAACTGATACAGCTCGAACAGCCCGGAACCCGACAGCACGCGTTCATAGCTGACGCGTTCGAATTTGCGCAGCAGAAAGTGCAGGAGTTCGACCTCGGTCTCATTGCGCGGCGCGAAATCGGCGTGCCCGCCCTCGCATGCGAACGGCCGGTGCGCGCGCCCGTCGAAATAGCAGCCGGCTTCGCCCAGCCCGGTGCCGGCGGCAATGATGGCGCGATTGCCCCTCGCGTCGGCGGCGCCCGGGGACAGCGTTGCCACATCGTCAGGCCCAAGCTGCTGCAGGCCATGGCCGATCGCTTCCAGGTCGTTGATGAGTTCGACCGAACGCAGCCCGAGTTGCGTCGCGAGCCGCGCGGCATCCACCGTCCAGGCGAGATTGGTGGTTGCAACCTTGCCATCCTTTACCGGTCCGGCGATGGCCAGGCAGGCGCGATCTACGCGCTGCGGGTGCGCCGCGGCGAACTGGCGCACGATTGCGTCCAGGCTGTCGTATTCCAGGCTTGGGTAGCTCATGGTGGCAAGCGCGCGCATTCGCTGCCCGCCAGACTCGAACAAGCCAAGCCGCGTATTGGTGCCGCCAATGTCGCCGGCGAGAATCATGAAAGCTGCTCCGTTTCTCACGTCTTATTGTACAGGCGCACGCTTGCGGCGCGGCCGGAGCAAACTGGCACTTTCTAGCAACAGGCCTAAGGGGTAAACTAGTCGCTCCTTTCGAAGAAAGTCCGCGCCCGATAGACGCGCGACATGTTCAGTTTATGCAATGGTCGCCCTGGCGCAAGCCGCAGAATCTGGTCATCGCAGCAGCGGTCGCGGCCCTGCTGGGCATGAGCTGGCTGGCGTTCGACCTGAGCGCCCGCGTCGCAACAAGCAACGATGCTATCAGCGCGCTTGCCGACGCGGAGGGCGAGGGCGCGGCGCCGGCGGAGGCGGCGCGCGCGGTGCGGTCGAAGGCGCAGCGGCGGCAAGCGCTGCACCGGCTCCGTGCACAGCTGGATGAAGACCTGCTCCAGCTGAAATTCGCGATTGGCGGCGCCATGGCGGGAAACATGCTGCTGCTGCTGTTCGTCGTGCTCGATCATCGTGAGCCGATGCGCGCAGCGCCTGCGCAGCCTGCGGCGCGGCGTCGCGACCAACCAGGCGCCGCCGGACCGGCGCTGTTCGAGGACATGAGCAAGCTGCTGCAGTCGGCGAGCGACTACGCCGACGCCTACCAAGTGGTGCAGCGCTGCGCCACGGAAGTATTCGCCGGCTGCAGCGGTGCGCTCTACATCGCGCAGGAACCCGCCGGCCAATTCGAGCTCAGCGCGCAGTGGGGACAAAGCTCGGACCGCAGCAGCAGTTTCGCCCCCGCCGATTGCTGGGCGATACGCCGCGGCGAAGCCTATCTGGCGGCGGGTCCCGCGGACATGGCGTGTGCGCACATGCGCCAGCCGCCGTTGGCGCCCAGCCTGTGCGTTCCGGTCATGGGCCAGGGTGCGGCGCTAGGCGTGCTGCTGGTCGAGGATCACGCGCAATCCGGGGTGCTCGAGTCCATGCGCGCTGCGGCCAAGCATTTCGCCGGCCAGATCGGCCTCGCGCTGGCCAACATGAAGTTGCGGGAAACCCTGCGCAACCTGTCGGTGCGCGATACCGATACCGGCCTGTTCAACCGCCGCTATATGGAAGAATCGCTGAAGCGCGAGATCGCTACGGCGCAGCGCAAGAGCCGGCCGCTCGCAGTGGCGATCTGCGAGCTGAATCAGTTCGAGCGCTTCAAAGCCGGCTTCGGCGGTGACGCCGGCGACTTTGCCCTGCGCGAGATTGCCCAGCTGATCAACAAGCAGATACGTTCGAGCGATATCGCCTGCCGCTACGGCAAGGGCCAAATCGCACTGGTTTTTCCCGAAGCGCCGCTCGAGGGCGTGGTCATGCGCACCAACCAGCTGCGCGAGGCGGTTTTTGCGCTGGATCTGGAACATTTCGGCCGCCGGCTGGACAAACTGTCGGTCTCGTTCGGCGTCGCGCTGTTTCCGCAGCACGGCAAGACCTCGGCCGAGTTGCTGCGCCAGGCAGAAGCCGCCCTTGCCGGGGCGAAGGAATTCGGAAACAACCGGGTACAGATTGCCGGAGCAGGTGCGAAACAGGCATAGTCGCGCGCGGGCCGCCGTTGCAGCGTGCGTGGCGGCTGGCGCGGCGCGTCAGAACAATAACTGGGAGAAGGCCTTGGAAAGAAATGAGTGGGAAATCGCCTGGAGCAATTTCCTGCGCGTCGATGTTCCCGAGATGGACGAGGAGCACCAGCAGTTCATCGCGCGCGTGAACGAGCTGAACCAGGCGATACTCGAGTCCGAAGACAAGGCGAAGGTGGCGCGCGCGATGCAGCTGATGCTGAGCGAAGCGGCGCGCCATTTCGAGCACGAAGAGAAACTACTTGCGCGCTGGGAGTATCCGAACGCGGCCGCCCACGCCGGCAGGCATGCCGAGCTGGCGGCGCAGTTTGCGCGCGTGACCCGGGAATTCGAGGCGGCCGATCTCAGTTTCGTCCGGGCGGCCAAAGGACTGCGCATCAAGCAGTTGCTGGTGGAGCACTTGCTCGGGGAGGACATGCAATACCGCGATTTTCTGCGTAGCAGGGCTAGGGGGCATTAGGCGAAAAAAAGCCGGTGGCGCTGTTTAAACGCCACCGGCTCGAAGACGGGATTCCAAAGGAGGAGGAGGAGAAACCCCGCACACAAATAGTACAACAACCGATGCTGCGTTGCAACAGGTTTTTTCCTCCAGCCAAGCTGCATTACCTTGTTTTATCATCTGATTTTCTGATGTTCGTGATCACATAATCCGTTATGGTGCATCGCGTCAATATGTTATATATGCGGCCGGAGGCGGGGTTTGACGCGGAAAACATCAAATCAATGATTATCAGACCACTGACAGTATTCGAGCGCGAGGCCGTCAGAAGTTTCTACCTCGCCCTTTCCCAGGAAGACCGGCGCAAGCGTTTCTGCTGTTCACTCTCGGACGACGTCATTTCAAATTATGTCGAGCGGCTGAATTTCACCCGCGACACGGTACTGGGCGCATTTGACGAGCGTGCGCGGCTGATTGGCCTGGCCGAACTGATACGCGGCGCCGAAGCAAGCGAAATGGCATTTTCGGTGCGGCCCGACAAGCGTGGTCAAAAAATCGGCACCACGCTGATCGATCGGCTGATGACGCGCGCGCGCATGTGCGGCATAAAGAAAGTGTTCGTAATGTTCCTGTCGGACAACACGCCTATGCGGCGCATGGCCGCGCGTGCCGGGATGGCGCTCAGTTCGTTCGACGGTGAAGCGCACGCCGAGCGGGAGCTACAAGCGCCGTGCGCCGAGGAACTGGCGCAATGGTTTCTGGAGGAGAGCTTCTCACACGGCGGCTATTTCGGCACCCTCAATTTCGCCCGCTGGGGCGCGCTGGTAGCGCGATCCGGCGGCGCGCCGGCACAGCCGTCCGTGGTTCCCGTCACCGCGACCTGATTCACTCCGCAACACAGGCATTCAACCGTGCGGGCAATCCGCGCGGATGTTGCGCGCTGTCAAGCCGGCGGAACTGCGGCGCTCCGATACTATCAAACGCTTGTTGCCCTTGAACGCATTGGGAGGAACAGACCATGGCCCTGACCAAGATCCAGATTGCCAAACTGGAGCGCGCGCTCGACCAGCAATACAGGTCGTTGATCGAGGAGGTGCGCGACGCGCTGGAGAAAAGCGAAAATCAGCAGTACGTGGAGCTGATCGACAGGGCGCCGGCGGACACCGCGGACCAGGCGACCGGGGACGCGCTGGCCGACCTGAATCTCGCGATCATCGACCGGCATGTACAGGAGCTGCGCGACATCGAGGCCAGCAGAGCGCGTGTGGCGCATGGCGCTTATGGCAGCTGTGCCGATTGCGGCGCGGACATCGCCTACGAGCGGCTGCTCGCCTACCCCACGGCGAAACGCTGCATCGGCTGCCAGCAGAGGCACGAAAAAACCTACGCACATCAGGGTAACCGGAAGCTCTAAGCAGCTTGTTCCACAACAGGAATGTGATCCTTCCGCGCGCCGGGTCGGCGCGTGCCGTGTTGCCGGGCGTATATGGTAATCTTGCGCCGCTTGACATAGCATGAACGCAAGAAACCAACCGCGCCCGGAGCCTAAATGCCCCCCGTGATTACCTGCGTCGAAGATCTGCGCCTGCTGGCGAAAAAGCGCGTGCCGCGCATGTTCTACGATTATGCGGATTCCGGTTCGTGGACCGAGGAGACTTATCGCGCCAACGAAAGCGATTTTGCCCGGATCAAGCTGCGCCAGCGCGTGGCGGTGAACATGGAACACCGCAGCCTGAAGAGCACCATGGCGGGCCAGGAACTCGCGATGCCGGTGGCGCTGGCGCCGGTCGGGCTGGTGGGCATGCAGCACGCCGACGGCGAGATACTGGCGGCGCGCGCGGCGGAGAAATTCGGCGTTCCGTTTACGCTCTCGACCATGAGCATCTGCTCGATCGAGGATGTGGCCGACAGCGTGAGCAAGCCGTTCTGGTTCCAGCTCTACGTGATGCGCGACCGTGATTTCATCAAGAGCCTGATCGACCGCGCCAAGGCGGCCGGGTGCTCGGCGCTGGTGCTCACCCTGGACCTGCAGATCATGGGGCAGCGCCACAAGGACATCATCAACGGCTTGTCCGCGCCGCCCAAGATCACCCTGCGAAATATGCTCAACATGAGCACCAAACCGCGCTGGGGCCTGGGCATGCTCGGGACCAGCCGGCGCACCTTTCGAAATGTAGTGGGCCACGCGACGACCGCGGGCGACCTGAGCTCGCTGTCGGAGTGGAGCGCGAGCCAGCTTGACCCGACCCTGAACTGGGACGACGTGCAGTGGATCAAGGAGCGCTGGGGCGGCAAGCTGATACTCAAGGGCATCATGGATCCCGAGGACGCCGAGATCGCCGTGCGCTCCGGCGCGGACGCGCTCATCGTTTCCAATCACGGCGGGCGCCAGCTCGACGGCGCGCCCTCGTCGATAGCCGCGCTGCCGGCGATCGCGCAGGCAGTGGGCGACAGGATGGAGGTGCTGATGGACGGCGGCATACGTTCCGGGCAGGACGTGATCAAAGCGCTGGCGCTAGGCGCGAAGGGCGTGTTCATCGGCCGCGCCTTCGTCTATGGAGTTGGTGCGATGGGCGAGGCGGGCGTGACCAAGTGCCTGGAGCTGATCCGCAAGGAACTCGATGTCACCATGGCATTCTGCGGCCTGCGCGACGTGAAGCAGGTGGATCGGACCATCCTGGTGCCGGGGACCTACTGAGCGCGCCGCGGCCCGGCGGCGCGCCGCGCATGCGTACAAGACCACCCATGCGTACAAGATAGTGTCCCGTCCTTTATAATCCGGGGCACATGCGCATACTACTCAGCAACGACGACGGCTATTTTTCCCCCGGAATCACCCGTCTTGCGGAAGCCCTCGCCAGCATCGCCGATGTCACAGTGGTCGCCCCCGAGCGCGATCGCAGCGGCGCGTCCAACTCGCTTACCCTGGACCGCCCGCTCACGGTCAAGCGCGCGGCCAACGGATTCATGTTCGTCAACGGCACGCCGACCGATTGCGTGCATTTGGCAGTGACCGGCCTGCTCGATGAGCTTCCCGACATGGTGGTGTCGGGCATCAATCTCGGCGCCAACATGGGCGACGACACCATTTATTCGGGAACGGTTGCAGCGGCGACCGAAGGATTTCTGCTTGGTATTCCCTCGCTTGCGGTATCGCTGGCGAGCAAGTCGGGCAGGCATTTCGACACTGCGGCGCGGGTGACGCTGGAGATGGTCGAGCGCCTGCGGCGCGTGCCGATGTCCGGGCCGGTGCTGCTGAACCTCAATATTCCCGACCTGGCCTACGAAGGGTTGCGCGGGCAGGAAGTCACGCGTCTGGGGAAGCGCCACAAGGCCGAACCGGTGGTCAAGGAAATGAATCCGCGCCAGGAAACGGTCTATTGGGTGGGCCCGGCGGGCGGCGCGCAGGACGCGGGCGAGGGCACCGATTTCTACGCCGTGGCGGCGCAGCGCGTGTCGGTGACCCCGCTGCAGGTCGATCTCACCCACGTGCAGCAGATTCCGCTGCTGCGCGACTGGCTGAAGCAATGAACCGCCACGTCGATCCGCAGGTGCAGGGCATAGGCATGACTTCGCAGCGCACGCGCGCGCGCATGCTCGAGCGCCTGCGCAAGGACGGCATCACCGACGAAGCGGTGCTCGCGGCCCTGGGGGCGGTGCCGCGCCACGTGTTCGTCGAAGAAGCCCTGGCGAGCCGGGCCTACGATGACGACGCGCTGCCGATCGGCTTCTCCCAGACCATTTCCCAGCCCTATGTGGTTGCGCTGATGATCCAGGCGCTGCGTGCCGGGCGCGAACTGGGCAAGGTGCTCGAGATCGGCACCGGCTGCGGCTACCAGGCGGCGGTGCTGGCACAGCTGGCGACCGAAGTGTATTCGATCGAGCGCATCGCGCCGCTGCTGGCCAAGGCGCGCGCGAATCTGCGCGGCCTGCGCCTGTCCAAGCTGCGGCTGAAGCACGCCGACGGCAATCTCGGACTGCCGGAGGCGGCGCCCTTCGATTCCATCATTCTCTCCGCTGCCGCACGCCAGCTGCCGCAGGCCCTGCTGCAGCAGCTCGCGCCGGGCGGCAGGATGATATTGCCGCTGGGCAGCGCCACGCAGGTGTTGCGGCTGGTGGAGCGCAATCGCAGCGGCTACAGCGAAACCACGCTGAATGCGGTGCGCTTCGTGCCGATGCTGATGGGGGTGGAATGAAGCGCGCCGCGTCCCTGCTGTGCCTGGCGGTGCTGACGGCGGCCTTGCTTGCCGGCTGCGGCAACCAGCCGGTGCAGGCGCCGGTGCTGGAGCGCGCACCGGCAGTTGCAACCAGGCCGGCCCCGGCGCAGGCCGAGAGTGCCGACACCTATACCGTTCGCCGCGGCGACACCATGTTCAGCATCGCCCTCGACCACGGCCTCGATTACAAGGATTTGGCCTCCTGGAACAACATCGACGATGCGAGCCGCATACGCCCGGGCCAGCAACTGCGGATCAAGCCGCCGGCGGGTGCGCAGGCGGGGCCGGTGAC
>JAAOZY010000476.1 GCA_012274205.1 Betaproteobacteria bacterium | reverse complement strand
GTCCGTGATCGAGCACTGCAAGCGCGAACTTACCGGATACAAGATTCCCAGGTACGTCGAATTCCGCGACAGCCTGCCCAAGACGCCTATCGGCAAGATTCTGCGCCGGGAACTGCGCGGGAAATGAAACCATGCACCGGCATTCGCACATGAACCAAGGCGCCGGTACGCCTGCGCGCTCGCGGCGCGCGTGGCTGAAGCGCGCGCTGCTCGCCGGCGCAAGCCTGCCGCTGCTGTTGCGCGAGGCGCTCGCCGCGGGCGGGCAGCGCGAAGGCCTGGTGCAGATCGACGGCGAAGTCCGGGTCAACGGCTTCATCGCCAGGACGGGCGCCGCGGTAAAGCCGGGCGACCGCCTCGTCACCGCGCCCGGCGCGCATGCGGTCTTTGTCGTCGGCCAGGATGCGTTTCTGCTGCGCGGCGGCAGCGAACTGCTCAGCGCAGGCAACAACACGGCGATAGCAACGCTGCGTCTGGTCACCGGCAAGCTGCTGTCCGTGTTCGGGCGCGGGCCCCGCATCATCACCACGCCCACCGCGACCATAGGCATTCGCGGAACCGGCATCTATATCGAGGCCCAGGCCGAGCGCAGCTACGTCTGCACCTGCTACGGCGAGGTGGACCTGCAGGCGGTCAACATGCCCGGCGCGAAAGAAACGGTGCGCACCGTGCATCACGACGCGCCGCGCTACATTTACGCGCAGGGCGACATGCCGATCAAGATGATCGAACCCGCGCCGGTGATCAACCACAGCGACGCCGAGCTGATCATGCTGGAAGCGCTGGTCGGTAGAAGGCCGGCATTCGAGAACTACGGCGGGAGCTACAGGGGGTACTAGGGGCTGGCCTCAGCGCTGGTGCACGTAAGTGCCGGGCGCCGGGCACAGCGCCGGATAGTCTTTGGTTTCGAGCGGTGGCGGCGCCTGCAGCGGGCCGCAGTGCCGGCCCAGCCAGCGCGTCCAGTCTTCCCACCAGCTGCCGGGCCGCTGCTGATGCCGGCCGCGCCAGGCCTTGCCGTCGGTCTCGCCGTTCCAGTCGCCGGCCCAGTAGGCGCGCTTCGGCGGGTTCACCGGTGGATTGATGATGCCGAGTATGTGGCCGGAAGTTGAAAGCGCGTAACGCGCCGGTCCCGCAACCAGCGTGCAGGTCTTGAACGTGCCGCGCCAGGGAGTGATGTGGTCCTCGTCCGAGCCGACCGCGTACAGCGGCTGGACGATGTGGCGCAGGTCGATCGGGTGGCGGCCGATGGTGATGCCGCCGCGCTGGGCGAGGGCGTTTTTCACATAGCAGTTGCGCAAATAAAAGCTGTGCATCGCGCGCGGCAGGCGCGTGGTGTCGGTGTTCCAGTACAGCACGTCCATCGCCGGCGGCTTCTCGCCGTAAAGGTAGCTGTGCACGAAATAGTGCCAGATGAGGCTGTTGGGCCGCAGCAGGCGGAAAGTCGCGCTCATCTCGCGCCCGTCGAGGTAGCCTTGGCGCGCAAGCACCTCTTCCACCTTCCTGATGCCTTCTTCGTTGAGGAAGGTCTCGATCTCGCCCGCGCGCGAAAAGTCCACCAGCGAAGCCATCATGGTCCAGCTCGCCACCGGCATTCCCGGTCGACCCTCAAACTCGCGGTTGAGCCAGGCCATCAGGGTGGCGAGCGCGGTGCCGCCGAGGCAATAGCCGACCGCGTGCACCTGGGGCACGCCGCAGATCGCGCGCGCGACTTCGAGCGCCGGGAGCACGCCCCTGAGGACATAGTCTTCGAACGTGGTGCCGGCCATGCTCGCGTCGGGGTTGCGCCAGCTGATCACGAACACCGAAAAGCCCTGCTTGAGCAGGTAGCGCACCATGCTCTTCTTCTCGTTCAGGTCGAGGATGTAGAACTTGTTGATCCACGGCGGTACGAACAGCAGCGGCACTGCGCGCACCTTTGCGCTTTGCGGAGCGTAGTGGATCAGTTCGACCAGCTGGTTGCGGAACACCACTGACCCGGGCGTGGTGGCAAGGTTGTGGCCGACGGAAAAACTGCTGCCGTCCACCATCTGCACCTCGCCGGCGCGCTGGTCGTCGGACAGGTTGCGCAGGCCTTCGAGGATGCTCTCGCCCTTGGTTTCGTAGAACTTGCGCATCGCCACCGGGTTGGTGAGAAAATAATTGCTCGGCGCAAGCGCGTTGAACCACTGGCGCACCCAGAATGCCGCGCGGCGCCGGTTGTGCTTGGTCATCGCCGGCGTATCGTAGACCGCCTCGCCGATCCAGCGCGTATACAGCAGGTACCATTGCTTGAGCAGGTCGTAGAACAGCTGGTCGCGCCACTCCGCGGCATCGAAGCGCGCGTCGCCCTCGGCATGCTTGACGTAGTCCTCGTGCTCCAGTCCGAGCGCGCGGCGAATGCCGTGCACCTGCAGTGCGCCGGCCTCGCGCGCGAGCTTGTCCATCATGTGCAGCCATTCCTGCGGGTGCTGCGCCCAGGCCTGCTGCGACTGGAATATCGACGCAAGTATGCCGAAGGGATCGAATGCCGATTGCAGCGTGCGCGCAAAATCCGCAGGTGCAGGGAGGCCTGGGTCCCGCGCTGCGGGAAGTTCACCGGTTAGATCTGGGCTGGGAGGCACGATGGAGTTTGCAATGGGAGCTTGTGTGATCAATATAGGCCCGCTGAACCCCGTTTCAACACCCGGCGCCGGGGAAATGAGCGTTTTGTTTGACTTCGCTCAAGTCTGGCGGCTGGCCGCGAGCCTGCAGGGAAACGCTTATAATCGCGGGGTCGCGCAAGGAGTTCCGCCATATGAACAAAGTACATCGCCTGTTCGAGCAGCAGTCGAACACCGACATCAGCCGCACCGAGGAAATAATCGCCGACATCAAGGCCGGCAAAATGGTCATCCTGGTGGATGAGGAGGACCGCGAAAACGAGGGCGACCTGCTGCTCGCGGCCGATTTCGTCACGCCGGAGAAGATCAACTTCATGGCGCGGTTTGCGCGCGGCCTGATCTGCCTGACGCTGACCGAAGAACGCTGCCGCCAGCTGCAGCTCGCGCCGATGGCGCAGGAGAACCGCTCGTCCCACGGCACTGCATTTACCG
>JAAOZY010000475.1 GCA_012274205.1 Betaproteobacteria bacterium | reverse complement strand
TATCCGGCAAGGCTGGGGCGGCCGAACTCGTTGTTGAACGCGGCGGCGCCGATCGGCCCTTCGAGCATGATGTCCAGGGCCGAAGCGATGCGCCTGGGCTTGCCCACCCAGGTTTGCGCGCAGCGCTCCGCGCTCCCCTCTCCCTCTGGGAGAGGGGCTGGGGGTGAGGGCAGGTAATCCTCCCACGGCTGTAACCAGCCCGGCAGGCGCAGATTCGACACCGAAAAACCCCCGAGACCGGCTTTGGGCCTGGCTCCGCGGCCGGTTGCCCCTTCGTCGCGGATCTCGCCGCCGGAGCCGGTGGCGGCGCCCGGAAACGGCGAAATCGCGGTCGGGTGATTGTGCGTCTCCACCTTCATCAGCGTATGCGTGGACTCGCGGTGATAGCCGTAGCGCCCCGCCGCGTCGGGATAGAAGCGCTCGATTTCGCGCCCTTCCATGATGGCGGAGTTGTCCGAATAGGCGAGCACCGTGCCCTGCGGGTTGGCCTTCTCGGTCTCGCGGATCATGCCGAACAGCGTGTGCGCCTGCGGCGCGCCGTCTATGACCCAGGAGGCGTTGAAAATCTTGTGGCGGCAGTGCTCGGAGTTGGCCTGCGCGAACATGGTGAGTTCGGCATCGGTGGGGTTGCGTCCGATGGCGCGGAAATCTTCGAGCAGATAGTCGATCTCGTCCGCCGACAGCGCCAGGCCCATGGTGCGATTGGCTTCGTCCAGCGCCGCGCGCCCGCGCGCAAGCACATCGATCGCGACCAGCGGCCGCGGCGCCACATGGCGGAACAGCTGCTCCGCCGCGTCCAGGCTATCGAGCACGGTCTCGGTCATGCGATCGTGCAGCAGCGCGGCCAACTCCCATTTGCGTCCGGCCGCGCCGGTGATGTAATAGGCGACGCCGCGCTCCAGGCGGCGCACCGCGGGCAGCCCGCACTGGCGCGCGATATCGGTGGCCTTGGACGACCAGGGCGAGATGGTGCCGATGCGCGGCACCGCCAGTATCAGTTCGCCCGCGGGCCGGGCGCGCGCCGGGGGCACCGCTTCGCCGTATTCGAGCAATTGTTGCAGCAGCGCGCGCTCCGGCGCCGCGGGCGCGTGGGCAAGCTCGACGAAATGCCAGTAATCGGCGCCGGCGACGCGCGCGCCCGGCGCGGTTTCGTCCAGTCGGGCCTGCAGTTTTTCCAGGCGGAACGCGGAGAGTGCGGGGCTGCCGCGCAGCTTGAGGATTTCAGCCATGGAAGCTTGCGTCTGTAAAGCGTAATTATAGCGGATGCGGATGGCGGTTGAAGCGCGTACGGCCGGGGTGCACAATGGGCGCGCAAACATTGGAGCAGCGCATGGCTTCGGCTAAACCGGCAGCGGACAGCGGCAAAATGGACAGGATCGTGGCCGAGGCCAGGCGCAAGCGCGAGCTGCGCGAGCAGGACTATCGCGAGCAGGCGCTCAAGCTCTATCCCTGGGTCTGCGGGCGCTGGGCGCGCGAGTTCACCCGCGCCAACGTGCAGCAGCTCACGGTGCACCACAAGAACCACAATCACGACCACAACCCGCCCGACGGCAGCAATTGGGAATTGCTGTGCATCTACTGCCACGAGAACGAGCATGCGCGCCACCTCGACTCGGCCGGACGCGGCGACACCGGCAGCAGCGCAACCGAGGCGCCTTCCACCTACAAGGCATTTGCCGACCTCAAGGACCGGCTCAAGAACAAGGACTAGGCGTGGGTCTAGAACAGTCGGCCGTCGTCAGCGACTGAAGCGCGGATCGCCGAGGCTGCCCGCCAGCCCCAGATTCGCGCGCGCATGCGCCACGGGCGACTTGAGCTCGACGCTGAAGCGCCCGCTCAGATGCTTGCCGGCGTCGGTGTCGGCCGCGCCGCCGGCCGACACCGGCCCGGCCACCAGGTGGATCTGGCGCAACTGCGTCTTGCCCGACTCGCGCAGGAAATTGCCGCTTAGTTCGGTGAATACCGTTTTCCCGCCGACGCCGCCGCCCTGCAGCAGGCGCCCGAGGTCCACTCCGAGCAGCGTGCCTTTCTCGATCATGAATGTGCCTTCCAGGCGCGGCGCATCGAACAGCTCGTCGTAGCTAGCCGCGCGCATTGCATAGACTGCCTTGCCCTCGAGCTTTCCTTCTTCTATCAGGGCCGGCACGAACCGCGCCGGATCCATCGCCCTCACGGCGATTTCGCCGCCCAGACTCCAGTCCGCGCCCCACTTCAGGCTTGCCTTGCCTGACACATAGCCGTTGTAGATGCCGCCCTTGAGTTCGTCCAGCCTGAGTTCGCCGCGCCGGATCACGCCCTTGGCGACGAAATTTTCGAGAATGAACCCTGGATCGAAGGGCATGCTGAAGGCATTGGTTTCGATCTCCAGCTGGGCGCCCTCGCCATCGGGCTTGAGCAGCAGGCTGGTCTTGTGATCCGGCGTCTCCAGCGCGATCTGCTGCCAGGCGCCGCCTGAGCCGAAGGAAATCTTCGCGTCCAGCGCGGGCAGGACGAAAGTCTTCGACTCTAGCTTCGCGTTCTTTGCGACGACGCTCGCCACCCTGAAGTCCTGCCCCTGCGGCTTGCCAAAGAGCAGGCCCAGCAAGCCCGGCATTCCCACTACCGGCGAATCGAGCTCGATCCTGCTGAATGCCTTGCGCTCGCTGAACATGCTGCCCAGTTCGGCCACCGCGTCGATCCGCGCCACGCTGAGTTCGCCCTCCTTGCCCACCGTGACCCCGTCCAGGCGCCAATGCGGCTGCGGCACCAGCGACAGGTGCAGCGCCTTGATTTTCACCGGCTGCTGCAGATAGGCGCCGGCGAGTTTCTCGAACTGCGGGATGTAGGCTTCGAACGAGATGAAATGAACCAGGACCAGCGCCATGACCAGAAGCAGGAACAGCACCAGCGCCACCGGCTTGCCCCACTTCTTCCGCTCGCCGTAGTCCACCGCTGCCGGCGCGGCTTCGCTTTCGAACTCGGCTTCGCGTTCCTGCACTGCAAGCGCGGCGCTGGCGCGCTCCGCTTTCCTCTTTTCCTTTCTCGAAAGTGGGCGTGCCGGCGCTTCGGCCTCATGCTTTCCTGGCGGCGCCGCTGCGCGCTCGGCCTCCAGCTCTTTCTCCATATCGGTGAAGTGGCGCTCGGTCTCGGCATTCTGCGCATCCAGCAGCGCCTGCGCCTCGAGTTCGGCCCGCTCGCGCTCGTGCAGGGCGGCCAGGTCGGCGACTTCTCCCCGCGCCTCTTCCTCGGGCAGCGCCTCTTCATCCCCGTGGCCGCGCTGCGCCTGCGCCTGCTCCTGCGCCCTGGCGCGTTCCTCCGCCTCCCTCGCTGACTGCTCCTCGGCCTGCCTGCGCGCCTGCTCCTCAGCTTCGCGTTGTAGCCTGTCGTCCGCGTCGGGCGCTCGTTGCGCCGCTTCCTGTGCCGCGCTCGCGCCTTCGCTCAGCACCGCATCGAAATCGGTCTCGATCCTGACCATGTCGTCCAGCGCCGATGCGGGCGGCTCCAGAGCTGCCGGCGGCTGCGCGGTTTCCTGCGCTGCTTCCGCGGTTTCACTATGCAGCTGGGCTGCGCTTTCCCGGGCGGCCTGCGCTTCGGCTTCGCGCCTGGCCTGCGCTTCGGACTCGCGTTTGGCTTGTTCTTCGTCCTCGCGGCGCTGGCGCTCAGCTTCTTCGCCTGCCTCGCGCTCGGCTTGCTCGCGCGCCCGCCGCTCCGCTTCCTCGGCTTCCCTGCGCGCTTGCGCATCTGCTGCGCGTTTAGCTTGTTCCTCCGCTTCGCGCCTGGCCTGTTCTTCGGCTTCGCGTTTGGCTTGCTCTTCGGCCTCGAGGCGCTGGCGCTCGGCTTCCTTGCGCGCCTGCTCTTCCGCTGCGCGTTTCGCTTGTTCGT
>JAAOZY010000474.1 GCA_012274205.1 Betaproteobacteria bacterium | reverse complement strand
ATCCCGATTACGCGAAAGCGGCGATCGCCCACGCGCACCCATTCCCCCACTGCCGGACGCGATCCGAACAATTCGTTCGCGACCTTGGCGCCGATGATGCACACCGGCTGGCTGTGGCGCGGATCGCCTTGCGGCAGGAAATTTCCCTGCGCCATTTCCATGTGGCGGATATCCATCAGTTCCGCCGTGGATCCGAGCACCGGCGTCTCGCGCGTGCGCCCACCCGCCTGCACATCGCCGGCGCCGACGATCAGCGGCGCAAAGCGCCGAATGGCGTGGCTGCGTTTGAGCGCAAGCGCGTCCTCCACGGTCAATTCACGCGGCGTCTTGCCGATCAAAACCCCGGGCATGGCGCCGGAGGTTTCGCTGCGGCCGGGCAACACGAACACCAGGTTGGAGCCAAGCGAGCCGAACTGATTCGCCACGTACAGCCGCGCCCCTTCGCCGAGTGCGGTCACCATCACCACCGCGGCCACGCCTATGCCCATCGCCAGCAGGATCAGCAGCGTGCGCGAGACCGAGCCGCGCAGCACCTGCCAGGCGAAGTCGAGCAGGTCGGTGAGGCGCATGCTCAGCCGGTTGCGTCGGAGACGACGGCGCCGTCGAGCATGCGCAGGCGCCGCTGCGCGCGCGCGCCGATGTCCGGATCGTGGGTCACGATCACCAGGGTGCCGCCGTTCTCGTGCACGCGCTCGAGCACGGCCAGCACTTCCTGTCCGGTGTGCCGGTCGAGGTTGCCGGTGGGCTCGTCGGCGAGTATCACGGTCGGTCCCATGGACATGGCGCGGGCAATCGCGACGCGCTGGCACTGCCCCCCGGAGAGCTGGTCGGGACGATGGCCCGCGCGCTCCTCCAGGCCGTATTCCGCGAGCAGGCGCGCCAGCCTCGGTTTTCGCTCGGCCGGGTCGATGCCCGCAAGAATCATGGGCAGCTCGATGTTCTGTACCGCGGTCAGGCGCGGCACCAGATGGAAGAACTGGAACACGAAGCCGATTTTTTCGCGGCGCACCCGCGCCAGTTCGTCGTCGCTCAGGGCGGTGACCTTGCGTCCATCGAGTTCGTAGGTGCCGGCATCGGGCCGATCGAGCAGGCCGATGATATTGAGCAGCGTCGATTTCCCCGATCCGGAAGGGCCCATGATCGACAGGTATTCGCCGGGCGCGATGGCAAGGTCCACGGCGCGCAGGGCGTGAACCTGCTCGCCCCCCACAAGGAATGTGCGCGCGATGCCGGCAAGACGGATCATTGTTGGGCCTTGGCGGCCTCCTTCTTCTCCGTCACGGATTGGTCCACTACCGCGACGGCTCCCGCCTTGACGCCCTCGCGCTCGAGCGAGGTGACCACCCGGTCGCCGCGGCTGAGGCCGGATTTCACTTCGCTGTACTCCCAGTTGGACAAGCCCGTGTCGATCTTGCGTTCCTGCAGCCGCCCGTCCGCGCCCAGCACCAGCACGCGGTTGCCCGGCATCAGCGCGGGGGTCGGAATGCGCACCACCTGGTCGTGGCCGCCCATCACGATTTCGATGTCCGCGCTGTAGCCGACCAGCAGGTCCTTGGCCTCGGCGGGCTTGTCGAAATTGACCTCGACCTCGACCGTGCGCGCCTGCTTTTCCACCGCCAGCACATAGGGCGCGATGCGGCGCACCCTGCCGGGGAAATGCTGGCCGCGATAAGCGTCCAGCGTAACGCGCGCATTCATGCCCACCTTGATCTGCGCCGCGTCGACCTCGTCTATCGGCGCGGAAACATACAGGCAGGAGTCGTCGATCAGGTCCACCGCGGGCAAAGTCGGAATTCCGGGCGGAGACGGCGTCAGGTATTCGCCCACCTCGCCGTTGACTTCGGCGACGATGCCGGCAAAGGGCGCGCGCAGCACCGTGCGGTCGACGTCGGCGCGCGACGCCTGGATGCGCGCTTCGGCCTCCGCAACCTGGGTCCCGGTGGAATCGCAGCTCGCCTGCTTCGCCGTCGCATCGGCATCGGCGCGTTCGACCGCCTCCTGCGACACGAAATTCTTCTCGCGCAAGTCGCGCGCCCGGCGCGCGTCGCGCGCGGACGCCTTGGCCATTTCGCAGACTTCGCGCACGTGCGCCCTGGCAGTCTGCAGCTGCTCGCGCGCCAGGCGTTCACGTGCGGCGACGTCATCGTCCCACAAACTGAGCAGCACCTGCCCCGGGCGCACCCGGTCGCCCTCCTTCACGTTGAGCTTCTCGATGCGCCCACCCGCGGGCGGCGCGAGCTTGGCGCGCCGGCAGGGCATCACCGAACCCGCGCGCGTATTGGCCACGGTCTGTTCGACGCGGCCGACGCTGGCCACCGCCACGGTTACCAATATGGGCTTTGGACGGGTGAGATACCACACACCCGCGGCGAGCATCGCGATCACGCCCAGCGCGAGCGCAAGGCTGAGGGCGAGGCCGCCGCATTGCGCGCGCCGGCTTGAGACAGCATTCGTAGTCATGGTCTGCAATTATGCCGCGCCGAACGCGCGCGCGGAAACATTAATCCGGTTCCGCTCCCGCCAGGGCCTGCCAGTGCGTCTCCTCGGGCTGCGCGCACAAGCGCTCCAGCTGCTGCCAGGCTGCCTCCAAATGCAGCTTGGCCGCCGCGCTCAGGCCTGCGCCGAGTTCAAACTGATCGCCACTCACGCACAACACGAAGGCCGGCGGCGGCTCCGCCAGGGCGATTTGCCGGTATACCCCCAGCACCGCCTGCGGCGACAGCGCATGCGTGCTGGCGGGTGCCGCGTCCGGCCGCGCGCTCAGCGCGTAAAACGCGAGCGGCGCCGGCGTGCGCCAGCCGGCATCGATGAACAGGGCCAGGCGCCGCCCCTGCAGATCGAGCGCATGCTCGACCTGCAGCTGGTAGTCGTCGATCAGCTCGAATTCGCCGCTGCGCCCCGCGGCTGCGAGCCAGGACGCAAGGCGCTCGAGCAGCAGCGGACCGATGGCGTCGTCGCCGCGGCTGCGATTGCCCGCCGCAAGCACCAGCACCGGCGGTTGCATCAGTCCCCCGTGTAGGCAAGCGCGCCGTCGCCGTTGCGCGCCAACGCGTGGACCAGCCGGCCTTCGGCGTCGACCAGCTCCAGCGCGAGCGGCATCTGCCCGATCGCGTGCGTCGCACACGACAGGCAGGGATCGAAACAGCGGATCGCGACCTCGATGTGATTCAACAGCCCCTCGGTGAGCTCGCGCCCCTGCAGGTAGCGCACGGCGACCTGGCGGATGGCCTCGTTCATCGCCTGGTTGTTGTGGGTGGTGGACACGATCAGGTTGCACATGGTCACGAGCTCGTCCTCGTCGACGCGATAGTGATGGATCAGCGTGCCGCGCGGCGCCTCGATCACGCCGATGCCCTCCTGTGCGCGCGTGCCGCTGCGCACCAGGTCGCTGCCGAGGATAGCCTCCTCGTGCAGCAGTTCCTTGATCGTTTCGGCTGCGTGCAGCATTTCGATCATGCGCGCCCAGTGGTAAGCAAGCGGCGCGTGCGTCGGCAGGCCGCCGCAATAGTCGATGAACTCGCGCCTCTCCGCTTCCGCGAGCGGCGTCGGAATGCTATCGCAGTTCTGCACCCGCGCGAGCGGGCCCACCTTGTACCAGCCGTTGCGCTTGCCGAACGCGGCGAGGAAGGGAAATTTCATGTAGCTCCACGGCTTCACCTCCTCCTGGATGTGCTGCGCATAGTCGCGGTAGTCCACGTGGTCGAAGAGGATGGCGCCGTTGGCATCGCGCGCGCGCAGGCTGCCATGGTAGAAATCCAATTCCCCTGCGGTGCCGACCAGCGACATGGTGCTCGACCGGCACACGCCGAAGCTGTTGTACAGCGCCGGATTCTGCGCGTGCATCTGCTTGATCATCTGCACCGCGTCGCGGCTCCAGCCGACGATCCGGTAAATGTCCGCGAGCAGGAAATCGCGCTCCTCCGCGGTCACCGCCTTGTTCACGCCGCCCGGAATCGATCCGGTGCCGTGCACCCGCTTGCCGGCGGTGATGCGTATCACCTCCTGCCCGAACTTGCGCAGCAGCACGCCGCGCCTCGCCGTCTCCGGGTGCGCCGCGGCGACGCCGACGATATTGCGGCGCGACATGTCGCTGTCGAAGCCGAACAGCAGGTCGGGTGAAGCCAGGTAGAAGAAATGCAAGGCGTGCGACTGCAGCATCTGGCCGTAGTGCATCAGACGGCGTATCTTCTCTGCCGTCGGCGTCAGGCGCGCCGCGCCGACCACGTGGTCCAGCGCCTTCGATGCCGCCAGGTGGTGGCTTACCGGGCAGATGCCGCACAGGCGCTGCACCGTCACCGGCACTTCCCAAAACGGGCGCCCCTGAATGAAGCGCTCGAAACCGCGGAATTCGACGATATGCAGCCTAACCTGGTGCACTTGATTGCGCTCGTCGAGCAGGATGGTCACCTTGCCGTGGCCTTCGACGCGCGACACGGTATCGATGGCGACGCGGCGCAGGCCGACAACATTCCCCGCGGTTTCAAGATGATGCGTCATGTCGACGGCTCTTAATCGTAATGAATCAGACCGGGGCCCAGCGCGGGCGCGCGCCCGGCGAGGATGTCGTTGAGCGCTTTCCAGATCGCGTCGGCCGAAGGCGGGCAACCTGGAATGAAATAGTCGATCTTCACCACCTCATGCAGCGGACGCACTTTGCTCAAAGGCAGCGGCAGTTCCGGATCGTTCGGGATCAGGCCGTGGCCCAGGCCTTGGCTGGTGTGATACACCTCCTGCAGGATCAGCGCCAGACTCAGATGGTTGCGCTGCGCCGGCAGGCCGCCGTTGATGGCGCAGGCGCCGATTGCGATGAGCGCGCCGCAATTGGCGCGGAATTCGCGCAGCACGTGCACGTTTTCCGCATTGCACAGCCCGCCCTCGATGATGCCGACGTCGCATTTGCCGATCTGCTTGATGTCGACCAGCGGAGAACGATCGAATTCGATCAATTCGAGCAGATCGAACAGGCGCTCGTCGATGTCGAGGAAGGACATGTGGCAGCCGAAGCAGCCGGCAAGCGACGTGGTCGCAACCTTGATCTTTTTGATCGGGCTGTTCACGACTGCTTCCGCTGCAGCGCTGCGGTGGCATCGACATAGGCCGAAATCGGCTTCAGGTCGAACACCCGCTTGCCTATCGGCACGGTAAAGCCCTTGTCCTTGCGCAGCATCACGCCCACCGGACACACCTGCATCGCCTTGTCCTGCAGCGTCGCGTAGGTGTCCGCCAGGCGCCCCGACTTGGCGTTGACGATGAGCCTCGTCTTGATGCCGCGTCCGGAGAGTCCGAATACATTCTTGCCGTCGACATCGCGGCTGGCGCGCACGCACAGCGAGCACAATATGCAGCGGTTGAAATCGAGCAGCACCTCCGGGTGCGACGCGTCGACCGGCCGGCTGGGGAAAAAGTGGTCGAAGTGCGCCGTCATCATGCCCAGGTCGTAGGCGGTGGCTTGCAGCTTGCAGTCGCCGCTTCTCTCGCACGATGGGCAAAAATGGTTGCCTTCGACGAACAGCATCTGCGTCAGCACGAGGCGTTCCTCGTTCAGTTCCGGCGTGTCGCTCTCGACCACCATGCCCGCCTGCGCCAGCGTGGTGCACGATGCGATCTGGCGGCCATCGACCTTGACCGTGCACAGCTTGCACGAGCCATGCGGCTTGAATTCCGGGTGATAGCACAGGTGCGGGATGTACACCCCGGCATCAAGCGCCGCCTGGATCACGGTTTGCCCTTCGGCAAAGACGACGGGCTTGCCGTCGATGGTGAAGCTCGCGTTCATATCCCCTCACCCTCCGAGTCGCCGAAATGCGCCGCTGCGTCGTCGCGCCCGGTCATTTGCCGCGCCGGCCCCAGCGCCCAATCCAGGTCGAACGCGGGCTCGAATTCCTTGTGCTGCAGGCGCCGCTCGTAGGCCGGGCGGAATTTGGCGATGGTGTCGAGCACCGGGTTGCAGGCGGAGTGCCCCAGCCCGCAATGGCTCATGGTTTGCAGGATGCGGTTCAGCTTTTCGATTTCGGCGAAATCGTAGGGCGAACCGTGGCCGTTGTTCAGCTTGTCCATCAGATTGCGCAGCAGCGAGGTGCCGACGCGGCAGGGCGTGCAGAAGCCGCAACTCTCGTGCGCGAAGAAATGGACGAAATTGCGCGCCACCGCGAACATGTCGCGGCTGTGGTCGAACACCATGAAGGCGCCCGCGGTCGGTATGTCCTCGAACGCGATGTGCCGATCGAACTCGGCTGCGGCAAGGCAGATGCCGGAGGGGCCGCTGATCTGCACCGCCTGCACATCGTCTGCGCCGCAGGCGGCCAGCACTTCGCGCACGCTCACCCCGAACGGATATTCGTACAGGCCGGGGCGCGCGCAGTCGCCGGAGACGCTCAGAATCTTGGTGCCGGCCGACTTCGGCGTGCCGATCCCGGCGTACCAGGCGCCGCCGCGCTGCGCGATCAGGCAGGATGCGGCCAGGGTCTCCACGTTGTTGACCACGGTCGGCTGGTCGAGGTAGCCATGGGTCACCGGAAACGGAGGCCGGTTGCGCGGCGTGCCGCGCTTGCCTTCGAGCGACTCGATCAGCGCGGACTCCTCGCCGCAGACATAGGCGCCCGCGCCCACGTGGATTTCGATGTCGAAATCGAAGCCGGGCCGCCCGAGGATGCCCGCTCCCAGCAGTTTGCCCTGGCGCCGGCGCTCGAGCACCGCATGCAGATGGTCGAGCAGATGCCGGTATTCGCCGCGCAGGTAAAGCATGCCCCTGGACGCGCCCACGGCGAGCGCGCACAGCGTCATGCCTTCGAACACCAGATCGGCGCAGGACGCGAGCAGCACGCGGTCCTTGAACGTCCCTGGCTCGCCTTCATCGGCATTGCATACCACATAGTGCTTCCAGCCCTGCGCGGCGCGGCAAGCTTCCCACTTGAGCCCGGTGGAAAAGCCCGCGCCGCCGCGCCCGCGCAGTTTCGAAGCCTTGATCTCATCCAGCAGGCCTTGGGCCCCGCGCGCGCAGGCCGCCGCGAGCGCGTCGCCGGGGGCAAGCGCCGCACCGAGCAACACGTCCCTGCGCTGCACCTGGTCGTCGACGCGGAAGTATTCGCACGGCCAATCGGCGAGCGCGATCTTGTTGCGGATGAGTTCGCAGATTGCGTCGACCCGTTCGCGGTCAAGCCGGGTGACGGCGTAGTTGTTCACCAGCAGCGCCGGCCCCTGATCGCACATGCCGGTGCAGGAGGTGGTGTCGACGCTGACCAGGCCGTCCTCCGAGGTCTTGCCGCGCTCGATCCACAGCTGTTTGCACATGCGCTCGAGCAGCCCCATGCTGCCGAGCATGCGATCGGTGATGTTGTCGCTGAACAGGACGCGGTAGCGGCCGCGCGGTTTCGTATAGAGAAACGAATAGAATCCCGCGACGCTCTCGATCTTGGTCCGCGGCAGCCCCAAGCTCAGCTGCAAGGCGTCGATCGCCTCCGGCGAAATCCAGTCGCAGGCTTCCTGGATCTCGCGCAGCATCTGCAGGATGTAGTGCGGATCCCTGCCATAGCGCGCGACCACAGCTTTTGCCGCCGCCGCAACCGCATCCGCCACGCCCGTGCCCATGCCCGTTCCCGTCCGATTTTCGCACCCAATACCGAAGGTACGCGCTACGCGGCCGCGGGATTTGATCTTGGTCAAAGTAAACAGAGCAGGCAGCGCGCGCAAACGACGCCCCATGGCATGCCCCTGGCTTTTCCTGCGGCGGCGCCGGCCGCGGCCTGGCTGGTAGCGGGGGAATATCGCGCCGGGACGTCTCAGTCGGCGTAGCGGGCGACGAAATCTTCCGCATCGACGGCGGGACCGCGAAAATCCGCCTGCATGAAATCGCAGCCCAGGCCCTGCAGCCGGGCGGCCGCGGCCGCGTCGGCGGCGCCGACGACGATTACATCGAGTTTGAGCTGGTGCGCGAGTTCGACCAGCGCGCGCAGCACGCTCTCCGCACGCGCCTCGAGGCTCCAGTCCGGCGCCAGCGACAGGTCGATCTTCAATTCGTGGAACGGCAGCGTCGCCAGCCAGAACAGCGACGCCAGCGGCGCGCGCGTATCGTCGATCGACAGTTTCACGCCGATTTCGTGCAGGCGCTGGATCGCCGCGCGAACCTGGGGCTGGGATTGCAGCTCGGCAAAATCCTCGATCTCCAGCACCAGCCGGCCCGGCCGCAGCGACCAGGTGCGCAGCGCCCTCTCCACCAGTTCCGCCAGTTCAGGCTCGAGCAGCACGCGCGCAGGGAAATTGATAGCAATGCGCAGATCCAGCCCGGCGCGCTGGCGGAATTCTGAACAATTGCGCAGTGCGCGGTTCAGCAATGACGAGATCAGCTTCGTCACCATTCCGGCGGCCTCGGCCGCCGCGACGGCGTCGCGCATGCGCACCATGTCGCGCTTTCCGTCGCGCCAGCGCAACTTGGCCTCGATGCCCATGATCTGTCCGAAGCGCAGGTCGAACTGCGGCTGAAACGTCAGCTCCAGCGCGTCCTCCGCGATCGCCGTGCGCAAGCGGCTTTCTTCGACCAGGCGCGTGCCGCCGGCATCCTGTTCTTGCGCGTACAGCGCAATCCGGTCGCGCTGCCCGCGCGCCGTGACGCAGGCCCTTTTCGCCTGCCGCAGCAGCGCTTCCGCGTCGTCTGCCGAGCCGGGGAACAGCGCAATGCCCACCGCAGGCGAAACGTAGATCTCCTCTTCCCCCATAAACATCGGCGCGTTCAGGGTGCGCAGCAGCTTTTGCGCTGCGAGCAGGGCGAGCTGCGGCCCCTCCACCTCGGTCAGGACGCAGGCCACGTCGTCGCGCCCCGGCTCGCCGGCAAAGTCATCCGGGCGCAGCACCTCGGCGCGCAGGCTGGAGACGATGCGGGTACGCACGGCATCGCCGACGTGATAGCCCCACTGGGCGTCGATCTGGCCGATCACGCCGCAGTCCACCAGCAGCAATGCGAGGCTGCGGCCGTCGGCGCGCCGCTGCCCGATGCAGGCACGCAGCCGGTCGAGGAAGGGGACATCAGCTGCGCCGGGCGGCGCTGCATCCGCAGCCGCTTGCGCGGCCGGATCAGGCGCAATCAAAGGAACAATTCCCTCGGATCGACCTTGATCGCGTCGTATTCGAGCGTGTGCCGGATGCGGTAGATCTCGTCCGGCCTGGCTTTGGGTTCTTTTGCCAGGTCGAGCATCTTGTACGGCCGCGTCTCGAAACCCTTGGCGTCCCTGACCACCATGACACGCGGCTGCAGGCGGCGCAGCGGATTCTGCGCAATCACAATCCCGACTTCGCCGCTGTTGAGCTCGACCGCGGCGCCGACCGGATAGATGCCGACGCACTGGATGAACTGCTCCACCAGGGCCGGCTGAAACAGGGTGCCCCGCCCCTTGTAGATGACGTTGAGCGCGTTCGACGGCGACATGTGCTTGCCCTGCGGGGGCGGCGCGACCAAAGTGTCGAAGGCGTCGACGATCGCCGCGATCATTCCCGGCAGCGCGATCGCCACGCTGCGCAGGCCGCGCGGGTAGCCGGAGCCGTCGAAATGCTCGTGATGCAGCGATGCCAGGCCGGGCAGCTCATTGGGAAGGCCCGGGGT
>JAAOZY010000078.1 GCA_012274205.1 Betaproteobacteria bacterium | reverse complement strand
GCTTCTGGCGCAGCTACCGCTTTCGCATCGCCTCCTGGGACGATCTGCGCGGCGCATTCGAGCACGCCTCGGGCAGGGACCTGGGCGCGTTCTTCGCCCAATGGCTGCAGCGCGGCGGCGCGCCGGCGCTGCGCATCGTCGACGCCCAGGCCAAGCATGCCGCTGGCAGCTGGCGGCTGAGCGTGGCGCTGGAACAGGGCGCGCCGGCCTACGCGCTGTCCGTGCCGCTGGTGCTGCGCACGGTTGACGGTGAAATCGCGCGCCGTGTCGAACTGAAGCACGAACGCGCGACCGCTGTGCTCGAACTCCAGAACCAGCCGCTGGAGATCATGCTCGATCCGGATCTGCGCCTTTGGCGCCGCCTGGCGCCGGGCGAGGCGCCGCCGATCCTGCGCGATGCCATGCTCGCCGCGCACCCGGCGCTGATCGTCGCCAGCGCCGACGCCGCAGTGCAGGCTGCCGCGCGCGAACTCGCCGGCCGGCTGCTCGAGCGCGCAGATCTGGCTGCGAGCAATCCGTCCGCGCTGCTGGTCGCTGGGCTCGCGGCCGACATCGATGCCTGGCTTGCGCGCGAAAAGATGTCTCCACGGCCGCAACAGCTCGCAGCCGGCCGCGGCAGCGCACAGACATGGACGGCACGCACGAACGACGGGCGCGTCGTGGTGCTGGTGTCGGCGCGCGACGCCGCAGCGCTGGCGGCGCTCGCGCGCCCGCTGCCGCACTACGGGCGCGAAAGCTGGCTGGTGTTCGAGGGCGCGCACATGCTCGCGCGCGGCAGCTGGCCGGCGCAGCCGCAGGTGTGGCGCTTGAAGTAGGAAGCGGTCGAGTTTTGCATAGGCACTGTGAGGTAAAGTCACAGTTGCAATAGCGTCAATGCAAAACTTATTGCCGGCCTGTTTCCTCGACGGCGTGCCGGCTTCTTGCGCGCGTCTAGTATCCGCAGCAGCGCCTGACGAAATCGACCACCGCCTGCGTCACTTTCTCCGGCTGGTCCTTGTGCGGCGAGTGCCCGCAATCCTCGAGTTTCAGCAGTTCGACCGGCCCGCCCGCCTGGCGCGCGATCGCATCGAGCTGCGCCATGCTGCCGTACTCGTCGCCGTATCCCTGGATCGCAAGCAGCGGGCATTTGATCGCGGGCAGGTATTGCTCGATGTTCCAGCTGCGGAATGCGGGCGCGAGCCACGCGTCGTTCCAGCCGTAGAAAGTTTTCACCGGATCGCGGTGATAGCGCGCGAGCTTCTCGCGCAGGTCGGTGGACTCGAATGTCTGTTTCGCCGCAACGATGCCCCCGATGCTGATGTCCTCGACGAACACGTGCGGCGCGAGCGCCACCAGGGCGTCCAGCGGATGGCCGGCGCCGGCATGGATCAGCGCAATCGACGCGCCGTCGCTGTGGCCGACCAGTATCGGCCGCTCGATGCCGAGCGCGCGCAGCAGCCCGGGCAGGAAATCCAGCGCCTCGCGGTGCATGAAATCGACGCCGAAGGGCTGTTCGAGCAGATCCGATTGTCCGTAGCCATAGCGCGCGTAGACCACCGCCGGCAACCTGGTCCCGCGCGCGATGCGCTCGGGGAAATCGCGCCATTGGCCGATCGAGCCCAGGCCCTCGTGCAGGAACACCAGCGTCGGGCCCGCAGCAGCGCCGGCGATGCGCCGGTATTCGAGTCGGCGGCCGCGGACGCTGACGAATTCGGATGGAGGGGATGCCGACATCGATGCCGCTGACGCTTTGTATTTTTTGGAAGGCGCAAGCTTAACCGAAAAGGAGCGCACCCCGATACCCTGTTAAAATTCCACCAATCACTGATCAGCGACTTCATTTTTCGAGCAATCGCCTCGCTCTTCGCGCCTGCTCCGGAGCACACCATGACGGCCACCATCATCGATGGAAAACTGCTGGCACAGAGACTGCGCGGCGACTGCAAGCTGCGCGCCGATCGGCTCAACGCCGCGGGCATCACGCCGGGGCTTGCGGCTGTCGTGGTCGGCGATGATCCGGCTTCGAAGATCTACGTGCGCAACAAGCTCAAGGCCTGCCAGGAGGCCGGCATACGCTCCGAAGAGCATGCGCTTGCGCCAGACTGCAGCCTTGCTGCAGTGCTCGCGCTGATCGACCGGCTCAATGCCGATGCCGCGGTACACGGCATCCTGGTGCAGCTGCCGCTGCCCGCGCATTTGCCGCAGGCGGCGGTGATCGAGCGCATTTCGCCCGACAAGGACGTCGACGGGCTGCATCCGCACAGCCTCGGCAGCCTGCTGTCCGGGCATGCGCGCTTCGTCCCGTGCACGCCGGCCGGCATCATGGAAATGCTGAAGACGACAGGCCTCGATCTGCGCGGCAAGGAGGCGGTCGTCGTCGGCCGCAGCAACATCGTGGGCAAGCCCGCCGCGCTGATGCTGCTGCAGGCGGGCGCCACGGTAACGCTGTGCCACTCGCAGACCGCCGATCTTGCGCGGCACACGCGCCGCGCCGATGTGCTGGTCTGCGCCGTAGGCAAGCCGCAGATCATAAGCGGCGACATGGTCAAGCCCGGCGCCGCGGTGATCGACGTCGGCATCAACCGCACGCCCGCGGGCAAGCTGCTGGGCGACGTCGATTTCGGCGCCGCGCTGCAGCGCGCCGGCTGGATCACGCCGGTCCCCGGCGGCGTCGGACCGATGACCATCGCCATGCTCCTGGGCAACACGATTCTCGCGGCCGAACGCCGCGCCACTGCGCTCGGCGTCAAACTCGGCGCCTGAACTGCGCCGCGCGCGGAGCAATTCGTCCGCCATCGCGCGCTTTGCGCGCCGATCCTCGCTTGCGCGCTTTGCGCGTCAACCCTCGCTTGCGCGCGCGGGGCCAGACGCGCCCGCGCCGGAACCGCCTGCGCAAATCGTAGCGATGATGCATTATGCTCGCGCAAGCGCCCGCAGCGGCGCGGGAATTCCGGGCGCAGTCCGGATCCACTGGCGGAATTCTGGGAGGAAATGAATGTCACGCGTACGCAATGCACATATAGCCCGCTTGCCCTATGCACCCGAAATCCTGGGCCGGGTCGAGGTCGACTGTCCGGACGATCTGGTCGCCGGATCGATGGCCACGATCCGCATCACCTACACCGCCGGCAAGTTCGGCATCGACGATCAGGGCAGCATACGCGTGCTGTTCCGCTTCGCCAGCGACTCCGGCCGGCCGCAGTTCGAGCGCCCGAACGCGCCCAATTTCGTCACCATGGGTTCGTCCAACAATGCCACGCTGGTGCCCGAATACCATCCGCGCGGCGGCTTCCGGCCCTGGTTCAAGGCGATACGCGTCAACGTGATGAAGCATTTTCTCGCCGAGGGCGACAGCATCAGCCTGGTGCTCGGCGACAAGAGCCAGGGCTCGGCCGGCTGGCGCGTGCAGTCCCTGCGCGAGCCGCTGTTCGAAGTCCGCGTGCAGGCTGACCCGTTCGGCGCCGTGGTCTACGGCGACGTCGCCGGCGGCAAGCAAATCCACATCGTGCCGGGCGAGCCGGCGCTGTGGAAGCTGCTGCTGCCTACGCTGATCGGCGTCGATGAGCCGTTTCGCCTGTGCATCCGCGCCGAAGACCGCTGCGGCAACCCGACCACGCATACGCACGGGCGCTTTCGCCTGGTGAGCAGCGCGCCGGTCGCCGGCCTGCCCGAGTGGATCGAGGCGACCCCGGCAGCGCATCCGATCGTGCTCGACGGCCTGCGCGTCGCGTCCGCGGGTGAGCTGAGCATCGAGCTGGTGGGCGAGAACAAGCAAACCTGCGCCGTATCCAATCCGCTGCGCGCGCTGCAGGCGCCACCGCTGCGCCATTACTGGGGCGACTTCCACGCGCAGAGCGAGGAAACCATAGGCACCAATACCGCGCGCGACTATTTCCTGTTCGCGCGCGATCGCGCCTTCAGCGATTTCGTCGGCCACCAGGGCAATGATTTCCAGATTACGACGCCATTCTGGAACCAGCTCAATGAGCTGTACCGCGAATTCAACGATCCGGGCCGCTTCGTCACCCTGCCCGGCTACGAATACTCCCCGGTCACCGCGCTCGGCGGCGACCGCAACATATTCTTCTTCGACGAGGGGCGCCCGATCCGGCGCTCTTCGCACGCGCTGGTCGAGGACGTGTCCGATATCGACACCGACTGCAATCATGTGAACGAGCTGTTCCAGGCGCTGCGCGCGGCCGGCGAAAACGCCCTCGCCTTCGCCCATGTCGGCGGACGCTACGCCGACCTGCGCGCCGGGCACGACGGCCACATCGAGAAATCGGTCGAAGTGCACTCCGCCTGGGGCACATTCGAATGGATCCTGTTCGACGCGTTCGAGCTCGGCCACCGCGTCGGCGTGGTGTGCAACAGCGACGATCACAAGGGGCGCCCCGGCGCAAGCCACCCCGGCGCCTCGATGTTCGGCGCCTATGGCGGGCTGACCTGCCTGCTCGCGCCTGAACTCAGCCGCGCGGCGATCTGGGACTGCCTGCAGCGGCGCCACCACTACGGCACCACCGGCGAACGCATGCTGCTCGACGTGCGCGCAATATTCGCAGCGGACGCCGAGCGCTACGACAGCGATCCCAAACTCGGCGCCGCAACTTCGGCGCCGGTGCGGGAGGCGATGATGGGCGATATCGTGCGCACTCAGGCGTCGAGCGCGCGTATCGCAGTGTCGGCGGCGGCCTCGACGCCGATCGAGCGCATCGACCTGCGCTGTGGCGAAAAGACCGTCGAAACCTTCCGGCCGTATGCGGCGAAAGCGCTCGGACGGCGCATCCGCGTGATCTGGGAGGGTTCGGAGTATCGCGGCCGCGGGCGCATGAGCACCTGGGACGGACACCTGGAAATTTCCGGCAACGAAATCGAATCGTTCGAGCCGGTCAATTTCTGGCACCTGGAAAAAGAGCTGCGCCGCAGCGGCGCGAACCGGCTCGAATGGGAGTCGGTGACGACCGGCAATTTTGCCGGCGCCGACATCACGCTCAAGTCGGCGGCGGCCGGCACGCTCGCCATCGCCACGCCGCACGTCAAGGCCACGCTCGCGCTGCGCGACATCGGCTATGAGGACACGGTGTTCGAAGCCGGCGGACTGTGGCGGCGCCTGCGCGTGTTCCGCCTGCCGGACAGCAACCCGCACCGCGCCTGCAGTTTCGAGCGCGAAGTGCCGGTTGCCGCGCATGGGGACACGCCGGTGTATGTGCGCGTCACGCTCGAAAACGGCCACCAGGCCTGGTCGAGCCCGATCTATCTGTTTCATTGAAGCGCGGCGCCTGAGGTTCCGGCGCGCGCGCGCCGCGATGCCTCAGGCGGCGCAGGTGCGGAAGCCGCAGAACGGGTCGGCGCGATGCGGCGGGTAGAAGTTGCGCCAGCTATTGCGCATCAGCCGCGGCGGCGTGGCGAAACTGCCGCCGCGCAGCACGCGATGATCGTCGGCGAACCAGGGCACTGAATACTCCTTGTACGGATCGGCGACGAAGCCCGGATACGGCGCAAAGCGGCTGGAGGTCCATTCCCATACCCTGCCCGGCAGCTGGATCGCGCCCCCGCTGCTCCGGCCGGTGGACCAGGTGCCCGCCCTAGCGGCGCGTTCCCATTCGGCCTCCGTCGGCAGGCGCCTTCCGGCCCAGCGGCAGTAGGCTTCGGCCTCGTGCCAACTGACATGCATGACCGGTTCGCGCGGCGCCAGCGGCAGCAGCCGGTCGAAGCGCCGCTGCCTCCACGCGGCGCCGTCGCGGCGCCAGTAGCGCGGCGCCTGCAGCCCCAGTTGATCCAGCATCTGCCCGCCCGCTTCGCTCCAGAACTCGCGCCGGCGGTAGCCGCCGTCCTCGACGAAGGCCAGAAACTCCGCATTGTTCACGCCACGCACCGCGATGGCGCAACGCGGCAGCTCGACTTCATGCGCCCATTTTTCGTTGTCGAACACGAAACCGCTCCCGGGCGCGGCGCCGAGCAGCATCTTGCCGGCGGGAATCTCGATGTCCGCCGCAGGCGCAGCGCCCTCGGGATGTTCATCGGGCGCGGCTGTTGCAAGCGGTAGCGGATAGCCCAGCGTCTGCCACATATGGCAGAACGCCTCGTTGTGCATGTCCTGGTGAAAAATGCTCAGCTGGACGAAGTACGCGAGCTCGTCGTCCGGCGCGCCGCGGGCCAGCGCCTCCAGCGTGCGCTCCATCACGCCGCTGCAGTACTTGCGCGTCGCGTCGAGCGCAGGCAGCGGGAGCGACCAGCGCGTCTCGTGCGCCACCCGCGCCGAGTCGTACCAGCGGTCGGCGCCGGCCAGCACGGACGGCGGCTCGAAGGAACCGCGGCGCTGCACCCAGAATTCCTGAAACCAGCCGATGTGTCCGATCTCCCACAGCGGCGGATTGACGATGGGGAGTTGCGGCACCTCGAGCCGGGCCGCATTGATCGCGCCGGTCAGCCGGTCGGTGAGCGCCTGCGCGTCGCGCAGCCACGCCGCCAGCTCGGCCGCCGGCGGTTGCGGTCCGTAGACGGAGAAATCCGGCCATGCATGGCGATGCGTAGACGCTGCGCTGTTACTCAACCTGCCCCCTGTTCCGATGCGCAGGGGCATTGTAGCGCCCGCTGCGCCGCATCGCGGCAGGACGCTTGTGCTTGCGGTGCCGCAGCGCGCGTGGTACCAATAAAGCTCAGGACTCCGGGCAGACGCAACGGCAATGGCAAAGGGCGACAATCTTAGGGAGCAGGTAGCGCGTTTGCGCACGCTCTCCTTCGCCATGGGCGCCTACCGGCCGCCCAGCGAAGGCGGCAGTGCGTCGCTGCTGCTGCAGGTGAGCGCGAATTGTCCGTGGAACAAGTGCACCTTCTGCGAGATGTACAAAGGTCAGCGCTTCGGCTTTCGGCCGGCGGAGGATATCAAGGCCGACATCGACCGGATTGCGGCGATCCGCGATGAAATTCTGACGGCTTCGTGCAAGCTCGGCATGGACGGCGGGGTCGGCAGCGAACTGGGCACCGCCCTGCTCGCCGCCGGCCGCGATCTCGCCGCAAATCCGGGCTTCGTCACGGTGTTCAACTGGCTGGCAGGCGGCGGAAGAACGGCGTTTCTCCAGGACGCCGACAGCATGAGCATGCGCCCGCAGGCATTCGCGGAAGTATTGGCGCACCTGCGCGCGACCCGGCCCTCGCTGGCGCGCGTGACCACCGATGCGCGCTCGAAAACGCTCGCCCGAAGAAAGCCCGAGGATCTGCGCGCGATCCGCGCGGCCGGGCTCGACCGGCTGCACATCGGCCTGGAGACCGGCGACGACGAATTGCTGGCGCTGGTGCGCAAGGGGGTGTCGGGAGCGGAGCAGATTGAAGGAGGCCGCAAGGCCATCGCCGCCGGATTCCAGGTGTCCGAATACTGGATGCCCGATCTGGGCGGACGCGAACGCTGGCAGCAGCACGCGGAGAACAGCGCACGCGTGCTCTCCGCCATCAATCCCCACTATATCCGCTCGCGCCCGCTGGTGCCGCGGCGCGGAACGCCCCTGTTTGAAGAGGTCGAGCAGGGCCGCATGCATCTGTCCTCGCCGCATGAACGCCTGCAGGAACTCGCCGCCATGATCGGCGCCCTGGAGGTGAGCTCGAGGCTTTGCTTCGACCATGCGATGAATGCCTGGGCCGACCGCGATGGCAGGCTCTTGTTTCGCCAGGACTACGAAGGCTACGGCCTGCCGCAGGAGAAACCGCTGGTGCTCGAGCGCATTCGCGAGGGCCTGGACGTCGAAGAATCACGGCATGTCCATGTGCGCCGACTGATGGCGGCGCAGGCCCTCTAAGCGGCCGATCGCGATAGCCATGCGCGGGGAAATGGGTCAAACTGAGGCTCCATCCACGCACGATTCCACAGGAGACTCCGATGAGTCACGCAAAAATGCTGAAGACACGGCGAGCGAAACAGCGAACCAGGAAGGTACTCGCCGGCGCAGCCAAGCGGGCGAAGAAAATGGAGAAGAAAGGCGCCAAGGCGGCATGATTGATCGCCGCAGCACGATAGGCGGAAGCGGATCATGGCACCCCCCAACGCCGTCGATCTGAGCCACAAGCGCGTGCTGGACGCGATGCTGCTGAAACAGCACGGCGTGGAAGCCGGCGAGGTGACCGGCCTGCTTGCTTATTTCGTCGGCAAGAAGATGTTCGCCTGCATCTGCAACGGCGGCGTGGGTGTAAGGCTACCGGCCGCGGACGCCGCGAATCTGCAGTTCTCCAAGGAGGGCGTGGTTCCATTCCAGCCCAAGGGCATGAAAAGCACCAGGGAATGGGTCCAGATCAATCACGAGAACTCGGCCGACTACGAGCGCGAGCTCGACATCCTGCTATCCTCGATCGCATTCGTAAAAGCCTCAAGAAGCTGAGGGCGGCCACAGGCCGCGCGCGTCACCAGCCGGGCTTGCGATCAATGGTTGCGCCACGCAATCGATCGGCGCTGTCTCCAGATGCACTTGCACGCCTGCGCTAAATGGCAGGCGCTAAGGCTCGCCTAATTCTCGCTTGCTATCTTCAAGCTCACGCGAATATCCGCGCTACTTGAAGGAGCGATCATCATGAAACGCATGACCCAACTGGCGGCGCTCGCCGCTTTCTCCGCCGCAGCCCTCGGCGGCAGCGCCTATGCCGCCCAAGCTGCCGAAAACGACGCTTTGGCCATTTCCGCAGCCAGGATCGGCCTCGGCCAGGCTGTGGCCAGCGCCGAGGAGCATGTCGGGGGCAAGGCTTCCCGTGCCGAATTCGAGCGCCACAAAGGACAGTGGGTGTTCGACGTGGAAGTGGTCAAGGGCAAGTCCGTCATGGACGTGAAGGTAGACGCTTCGAGCGGCAAGGTTGTCGAGGCCACTGCCGACGCGATCGACAGCGACGACGCCGGCGATCGCGCCGATTGAACGCGGCTGGGGCTCCGGCCCCAGTCCTTCCCTGGTACGCGAGCATCGGGATAGCGCAATGGACACGACCCTGCACATGAACGCGAAGCAGCTGCTGAACAAGGTTCCGGAGGTCACGCTGTACTTCTGGATCATCAAGATATTGGCCACGACCGTCGGCGAGACCGCCGCCGATTTCCTCAATTTCAGGCTGAATTTGGGCCTCACTGGGACCTCGGTCCTGATGGCGGCGTTGTTGACGGTGTTTCTGGTTGTCCAGGTGCGCGCCGATCGTTACCGTCCGTGGCTGTATTGGGCGACGGTCGTGCTCGTCAGCATCGTCGGAACCTTGATCACCGACAATCTGAGCGACAACTTCGGCGTCTCCTTGCATGCGACGGCCCTGGCTTTCGGCTTCGCCCTGGCCGCGACTTTCGCGGTCTGGTATTACCGTGAGCGGACCTTGTCGATCCACACGATCTACACCCGGCGCCGGGAACTGTTCTACTGGGCGGCGATCCTAATGACTTTTGCCCTAGGCACGGCGGCCGGCGACCTGGTGGCCGAGCGCATGAGCCTGGGTTACGCCAATTCGGCACTGCTGTTCGGCGCGGCGATCGCTGCGGTCACGCTGGTTTACCATGTGTTCCGACGCCATGCCGTGCTGGCGTTCTGGATCGCCTACATCCTGACCCGTCCGCTGGGCGCGTCCTGCGGCGATTTTCTGTCCCAGCCTGCGACCAATGGTGGACTAGGGATGGGAACGGTGCAGACGAGCATGCTTTTCCTCGCCGCCATCGCCTGCCTGGTTGCCTATCTCACGCTTACCCGCAGGGACATGGCAGAACAAAGAATTGCACCATGAACAATCAAGAGAGTCTGAGCAAGGTTCCGGAAGCCACGCTGGTTTTCTGGATCATCAAGATCCTGGCCACCACGCTCGGCGAAACCGGCGGAGATGCCGTTTCCATGTCCATGCATCTGGGCTACCTGGTCGGCACGGGGATCTTTGCGGGGGTGTTCCTGGCTGCGGTAATCGCCCAGACCAGGGCAAGACGCTTCCATCCTGTCGTCTACTGGACCACCATCATCGCCACGACCACGGTCGGGACGACGCTCGCCGATTTTGCCGACCGCTCGCTCGGAATAGGCTATGCGGGCGGCGCTTCCTTGCTGTTCACCCTGTTGATGGCGTCGCTGTTCATCTGGTACCGGACGCTGGGCACCGTGTCGATCAACAGCATCAGCTCGCCGACGGCCGAACTGTTCTACTGGGTAACGATCATGTTCTCGCAGACCCTGGGTACCGCGCTGGGGGATTGGACCGCCGACAGCGCAGGCCTGGGTTATGAAGGCGGCGCGCTGCTGTTCAGCGCCCTGCTGCTGCTGGTCGTCGCGGCCTACTACCGGACGCAGATTTCCCGCACCTTCCTGTTCTGGACGGCGTTCATTCTGACCCGTCCGCTGGGCGCAGTGGTGGGCGACTTCATGGACAAACCCATCCATTCCGGCGGCCTGGCGATGAGCCGGTTCACCGCCTCGGCCGCCCTGCTCCTGCTCATCAGTGCGAGCATCGCACTCTCCAGGCAAAGGCCGGCGCGGGTCGCCCATTGAGCAAGCGGGTCTGGCCTGAGGGGGCGAATCGGGAGCAATATCGGTCTTACGGCCAGCGATGCGCGCGGGGCCGGTCGCCTTAGGTCCAAAGCCAAGGTTTATCGATGCGAATACTGCTGGTCGAAGACGATTCGATGATAGGTGCGGCAATCTCCACCGCGCTCAAGGACGCCGCCTATGCCGTGGACTGTGTGAAGGACGGCGAGACCGCGTCGCGCACTCTGGAAACGGGCGAGCATGGGGCGGTGCTGCTCGATCTCGGCCTGCCCGGACGCGACGGCCTCGAGGTCCTGCGGCGTTTGCGCCAGGCCGGAAGCAAGCTGCCGGTGATCGTCATCACGGCGCGCGATGGCGTGGACGAGCGCATCAGGGGACTCGACCTGGGCGCCGACGACTACCTGGTAAAACCGTTCGACGTGAACGAGCTGCTTGCGCGCATGCGCGCCGTGATCAGGCGCCAGGGCGGCCAGGCGGCGCAGCTTTTGAGCAACGGCCGCGTCAGCCTCGATCCTGCCACTCGCGAAGCCAGCTGCGAGGCCGCGACCGCGCTGTTGAGCGCGCGCGAATTCGCCTTGCTGCAGGCCCTGCTGCTGCGACCCGGGGCGATCCTGACGCGTGCCGAACTGGAGGAACGGATCTACGGCTGGAACGAAGAAGTGGAAAGCAATGCGATCGACTTTCTCATACACGGCGTGCGCCGGAAACTGGGCGCGAGCGTGATCAAAAACGTGCGCGGCGCCGGCTGGCTGGTGGACAAGGCAAAATGAAACGCTCGCTTCAGCGCCATCTTTCGATAACGCTTGCGCTGGCGATCCTGGCCGGCGGCATCATCGCCTCGCTGGCCTCTTTCTACTTCGCCTATTCGGAGGCGCAGGAGTTCCAGGACGATGCCTTGCGCCAGATTGCGGCATTGAGCGCAGATGCGCGTTTGGAAATGCAGCGGCTGAATGCGGCCGGCCGGTCGGTCGAGGATCCCGAGTCGAGGATCCAGCTCATTCGATTGCCCGAAGGCCCGCGCCCGGGCTGGCTGCCGGCCGACGTGACTCTCGGATTCCACACATTGGAAGCGCATGAAGGCGCGGGCCGCATGCGCGTGTTCGTGCGCGCCGCCCGTAACGACGCCAAGCTCGTGGTCGCCCAATCCACCGACAGCCGCGACGAGATCGCCCTCAACAGCGCCTTGCGCACCCTGATACCGCTGCTGCTGCTTGTGCCCCTGCTGGCCGGTCTCATGACACAGATCGTGCGCCGGGAACTGACCCCGCTGCGGCGGCTGGCGGAACGCCTCGACCGGCAGAAGGCGGCCAGGCTGCTTCCCTTGCCGGAGCAGGACTTGCCGGACGAAGTCGCACCTTTCGTACAGGCCATCAACCGCCTGCTGGTCCGGATCGACAAACTGGTGTCGGAACAGCGGCGCTTCATCGCCGACGCGGCGCATGAGTTGCGCACGCCACTGGCCGCGCTTTCGCTTCAGGCACAAAATTTGAACCGGGCCGAATCGGCTGAAGCGCTGCGCGAACGCCTGCTGCCGCTGCAGGCAGGAATAGAACGCGTCAGCAAACTGACGGTGCAGTTGCTCAGCCTGGCCAGGCTTCAATCCGGCATGGACGCCCGCTCCGATGTCGACATTTCTGCCTTGGCGCGCGAACTGATCGCGGAATTTCTGCCGCTGGCGGAAAGCAGAAATATCGATCTGGGCATCGAGGAGATGGCAGCCTTCTCGCTGCGCGCCGATCCCGAAGCGCTTCGGCTGGTGCTCCGCAATGCGCTGGAGAACGCGCTGAAATACACCGCGCAAGGCGGGCATGTCACGCTGCGGCTGGAACGGCAAGGGGAGGAGGCCGTCATCGAAGTCATCGACGATGGCCCGGGCATACCCGCGGCCGAGCGGGAGCGGGTGTTCGATGCGTTCTACCGCCTACCCGATTCAAGCGCAGACGGCAGCGGACTCGGATTGGCTATTGCCCGGGAAGCGGCATCCAGTCTGGGAGGAAATGTAAGTCTTCGGAGCAAGGAACAGGGGGCGGGACTGGTGTTCAGCTACAGGCAGCCCACTGAAGCTGGCGCCACAGCGTCGCAAACATCGAATTGAACGCATGGGCTGCGTGGCCGCTTCACCTTGAGCCCGGCGCTGCGCGCTTGCCGCCACCTGCCGCAGGCGCTCACAGCTTCAGCGGCTTCCAGTACCCGGTAAGCTCCAGATAGCCCTGCCCCTGCAGCTTGCCGGCAGCGCGCGCCCGCACCGCGCCTTCCCAGTAGATGGTGCCGGTGCTCGCGCGCGAATCGAGTTCCTGATCGTCCATGAGCGGCTCGAGTTCGAGTTCCAGCTCTCCTGCACGCAGGCGCATCGCCACCGGGTATTCGGCGCCGGTGCGCGGCGAGCGCCAGCGCCGCTGGGGTTCGAATTGCACCTCATCGGGCTTGAGCACACGCACGCGCCCGTCGACCCCGCGCAGAGTGCCGCCGGCCCAGTAAGTGCCACCCTGCCTGTCGCGTATGCGAAACGCCATGAGCGCGC
>JAAOZY010000473.1 GCA_012274205.1 Betaproteobacteria bacterium | reverse complement strand
TCGTAGCCGTGGTAGTGGGACAGGTCCGAACTGATGACGATCAGCGTTTCCTCGCCGCCCCACAATTTTTCGATGACCTCCGCCACCTCCGACGCCGTGGCCGAGCCCACCGCCAGCGGCACCAGGCTGAATTCGCCCAGCACGCGCTGCAGAAACGGCAGCTGCACTTCCAGAGCATGTTCGTCCGCGTGCACCGCGTCGCTGACTACGACCTGCGGCAACGCAGCAAGCGTATCGGTCGCAGCGCGATCGACGGGAACCCGTCCGAGCGGCGTCTCGAACGCCGCCGCGCCGGGCAAGGCGAGTCCGCGCACGGCAACACGGTGGCAGGGTCCGAGCAGCAGCACGCGGCGCACGATCCCGCGCCCGGGGCGCAGCCGGTCATAGGCTTCGGCGGCGACGCCGCCGGAGTAAATATAGCCAGCGTGGGGAACGATCAGCGCCTTGGGAAAACCGGGAGCGAAGTCCCCGCCGGTGCTATGCCCAAGCAAATCGTCCACCTCCCCTGCCAGTTCGCGCGGAGCTGCTGGATAGAACATGCCGGCGACGGCGGCTGGACGCAGCGAAACCATGAAGGCATACCCCGATTTACTTTTTCATTCTAGACCGGCAGCTGCGCAGGTCAAGCCCGGCCGCATGCCGGCCTGACCCGGTTTCAGCGCTCGAGCAGCTGCAGCAGCGTCTGCAGCGCAAACGCCACGGACTGGCGCCGCACACTTTCGCGGTCGCCTTCGAAATGCTGCGTTTGTGCGCTCAGCATCCCGCTTGCGGCCGCCCAGGCAAAGCACACCATGCCCACCGGCTTTTCCGGCGTGCCGCCGCTGGGGCCGGCGACACCGGTAATCGCGAGCGCCAGTTGCGCGCGGCTGTGCGCCAGCGCCCCGCCCGCCATCTCGCGCGCGGTTTGCTCGCTTACTGCGCCGTGCGCTGCAAGCGTCGCGGCGCTCACCCCGAGCATCTCCTGCTTGGCCGCGTTCGAATAGGTGACGAAACCGCGCTCGAACCAATCCGAACTGCCGGCCACGGCCGTGAGCGCCTGCGCCACCCAGCCGCCGGTACAGGACTCGGCGGTGGCGAGCATCAGGCCGCGCGCCTTCAATGCTGCGCCAGTGCGTGCCGCGAGTGCGGTGAGCATGTCGGGGGACATCGCGCTAGCCCAGCACCACCTTGCATACGGCCATGGCCAGCAGCGTATAGAACGCCGCGAGGATGTCGTCCGCCATCACCCCGAATCCGCCTTTGAGCCGGGCATCGACCTGACGGATCGGCGGCGGCTTGAGCACATCGAAGAAGCGAAAACCGAAAAACGCAAACGCCTGCCACTGCCACTCTGGCGGCGTCAGCATGAGCACCAGCTGGAACGCGACGATCTCATCCCAGTTCATGCCGCTGTGATCGGCGATGCCGAGGTCGCGCCCGGTGCGCGCGCACGCCCATACGCCGAGCAGGAACGCGGCGGCGATGAAGGCGAGCATGCCCGGCGGCCCGTAGGGCGCGAGCCACTCGCTCGCAATCCAGTACACCGGAAAACCGAGTAGCGTGCCCACCGTGCCGGGCGCAAAAGGCGACAGACCGGTGCCGAAACCGAGCGCGATGAAGCGCGCCGGATGCGCCAGCATGAAACTCGCCGTAGGTCGCAGGATCGCGTTGGGGTTCATCGCGATTCCAGGGGTGTTGCGCCCCCAGGCTCCTGTGTGCCTGCCATCGCGCGCATCATGTTGCGGCGGATTCCCCGCCGCCGAAGTGATCGTAACCCCTGCGTTCGAGCCGCATCGGCGCGCCGGCCGCGTCCAGCACCGACACCAAGCCGGGCGCGCCTGCCGCGACGCTGCCGATGCGCGTCAGCGTAAGCCCCAGCCCGGCAGCGAGCGCCTCGACGCGGCTGCGCGCCGGCGCAGCGGCAGTGAACGCAAGCTCGTAGTCGTCGCCGCCGGCAAGCAGGCATTCCTGCGCGAGGCGCGCATCCGCGCAGGCCCGCAGCGCGCGCGAGCGCGGCAATGCGGCGTAACGCAGATCGACCGCCACGCCGGAGCACTCGGCAATATGCCCGACGTCGGCCACCAGGCCGTCGGAGACATCGATGGCACTGCTCGCAATGCCGCGCAGCGCCAGGCCCAGCCTCACGCAGGGCACCGGCGCGTGCAGGCGCGCAAGGCAGTGCGCCAGCGCCGCGCCCGACAGCTGGACGCGGCCTTCGAGATGCGCCAGCGCCAGCGCGGCGTCGCCGCTCGCGCCCGACAGCCATAGGTCGTCTCCCGCCCTGGCGCCGCCCCGGCGCAGGGCCTGCTCGGGCGGCACCGCACCCAACACGGTAATCGAAATGGTGCGCGGACCGCGCGTGGTGTCGCCGCCGATCAATTCGACGTCGAAAGCGTCGGCAAGCCGGAAAAATCCCTGGGTAAATTGCTCCAGCCAGCGTTCGTCGGCTGCGGGCAGGGCGAGGGCGAGCGTGGCGTAGCGCGGGGCCGCGCCCATCGCTGCGAGATCCGAAAGATTCACCGCCAGGGCCTTGTGGCCCAGCTGCGCCGCATCGGCGCCGGCGAGAAAATGCCGTCCTTCGACCAGCATGTCCGTGGACACGGCGAACGCCGCCCCCGCCTCGGGCGCGACCAAGGCGCAGTCATCGCCTACGCCCAGCAGCGCGCGCTTCACCGGTCGGGTGAAATAGCGGCGGATGATGTCGAATTCGGAAGCCAATGCGCCCCGTGCGGTGAATGCGAGCCGGTGCTAGGCCGCGGCCTTGCCGCCGCCGGCCCTGCGTGCCTTGAGCTCTTCCGGGCGCAGGCTGGCGGCCAGCTTGTCCAGCACACCATTGACGAATTTATATCCGTCGGTGCCGCCGTAGGACTTTGCCAACTCCACCGCTTCGTTGATCACCACCTTGTAGGGCACATCGGGTACGTGGGCGAGTTCGTAGGCGCCGATCAGGAGCACACCGCGTTCCACCGGCGAGAGTTCGCCCACCGGGCGGTCGAGCAGGGGGCCGAATGCGGCTTCGAGCTCGGCGGCATCGGCGATCACGCCGTCCAGCAGCATGCGCAGGTACTTCGCATCGGCCTTGTCGTAGCCTTTGAATTCGGCCAGGTGCGCGCGGATCTCCGGCGCCTGCTCCTTGGCAAGCAGCCACTGGTACAGGCCCTGCAGGGCCAGCTCGCGCGCCTTATGCCGTGCGTTTTTCAT
>JAAOZY010000472.1 GCA_012274205.1 Betaproteobacteria bacterium | reverse complement strand
CTGCTGTTCGCGAGCAAGGCCGGCGCCGATCCGGCCAAGGTGCGCCAGGCGCTGATGGGCGGATTCGCCTCCAGCCGCATTCTCGAATTGCATGGCGAGCGCATGATCAAGCGCACCTTCAACCCCGGCTTCCGCATCCGGCTGCACCAGAAAGATCTGGGCCTCGCGCTGCAGGGTGCGCGCGAACTCGGGCTGGCGCTGCCGCAGACCGCCGGAGCGGCGCAACTGATGCAGGCCTGTGCCGCCAACGGCATGGCCGACCTCGACCACTCGGCGCTGGTCAAAGCGCTGGAACTGATGGCAGCGCACGAAGTGGCGCAGGCCTGACGCGTTCCAGTCAGGCAAAACGAGATAGACTGAAGTGTCTTCGGCATTGCCAATATGAAAGGCGAACAACCATGCGCATGAACGCGGTAAAACAACTCTGGCGCGAAGGCAAGCCGGCCGTCGGCGCCTGGCTGACCATTCCGCACGGCTTTTGCGCCGAGGTGATGGCGCACACCGGCGTCGACTGGCTGTGCGTAGACATGCAGCATGGCTGCATCGACTACTCCGATGCGGTGAACATGCTCACTGCGATTTCCACCACGGCGGTGACGCCGTTCGTGCGCGTGCCCTGGAACGAACCGGCGATGATCATGAAGGTGCTCGATGCCGGCGCCTACGGGGTGATCGTGCCGATGGTGAGCAACCGCGCCGAAGCCGAGCGCGCGGTGGCGGCCTGCCGCTATCCGCCGGCGGGCATGCGCAGCAACGGTCCGAACCGGGCGCTGCTCTACGGCGGCGCCGATTACCAGAAGCACGCCGATCGCGAGATGGCCTGCGTGGTAATGATCGAAACGCCAGAAGGCATAGAGAAAATGGACGAGATCATTTCAACCCCGGGCCTGGACGCGGCCTACATCGGGCCGACCGACCTCGCGCTCGCGCTGGGTCTCGCGCCGGTGATGGACAACGACGATCCGAAGCACGTCGCAACAGTGAATCGCATGCTCGAAACCTGCAAGCGCCACAAGGTGGTGGCCGGCATCCACACCGCCAGTTCCAAGTTTACCCAGCGCTACATCGACCAGGGTTTCCAGATGGTGATGCTGGTGGCGGATCGCGCCGCCATGTCGAATTACGTCAAGGCGGAAGTGGGGCGCCTGACTGGCTGGGCGCCGATGCCGCCGCGCGCCTGAGGAAGCGTGCCGGCTTGCCCGCGCTCAGATCCGGTCCAGATAGGGGATGTACCAGTCGCCGAAGTGGCGCGCGCAGGCGGGCTGCGCCAGCGGCAGCCACATGGCGAGCGCCTGGTCGCGCCAGGCGATGCCGGGTATGTGCGCGAACCACTGCGCGGACGGACTGCCGCGGCGCGCGTTGATGTACACCGTTGCGGCCGCGGCGCGGATGTCCTGCCACAGCGCCGCCCGGCCCGAGGGTTCGCCGCCGATCTCGTAGACATAGGCGCAATCGGCCTGCACGCCATAGATGGCATAGGCCGCAGCGCCAATACTGGCGCGCATCTCCAGCCGTTCGGCCGGGAGCGGCAGGCTGCGGTAGCTGGCGCCGTCGCGCGCCATGTGCGCGCCGTGCTCGCGCCTGCGCATGGCCTCGATAGTCTGCGCATCGGCCGGCGTGCAGTGCTCCGCAGCGCCGGCGGTTCCGGCGTAGGTGCCGAATACGCCGCAATCGGCGCCGATCCAGCCGAGCCGGCGATAGAACGCGGGCTGCGCGCTGAACAGCACGGCGAAGGCGGTGCCATCGGCGTACAGCTGCGCCTGCGCCGCGCGCAGCAGCTGCGTCGCGAGTCCGTGGCCGCGCTCGGCTGCGCGCGTGTACACCAGGCCTATCATCGCGCCGCGCCAGCTGCGCTCGGGCGTGATCCAGTCGAAGCGCTTGATCACCACGCAGGCGGCGATGGCCTCGCCGCGGCAGGCGAGCAGGATGTTGGCGCAGTTGTCCGCGTGCAGCGCGGTCGGCAGGCGGCGCGCGAGCGACACTTTCCGGCTTTTGGAGAAGACGAATTCCTCGTCGAGCAGCGCGATCAGCGCCGGCAGCTCCATCGGCGTGCACGCGCGGATCAGGATCGGCGCTACCATCCGGCGCGAATGCAGGCGATGATGCGCTCGCGCTCTTCCTCAGTGAGCCACCAGCCGCAGGGGATGGACAGATTGTCGCCATCGAAGCGGTCCACGCCGGGCAGCGCGCCCTCGTTGCGCGCATCCGCAAAGCAGGAATAGCGGTCGTTGCGCACATGCAGGCGCTGGCAGCCGATGCCCTGCTGGTGCAGCTTGCGCATCAGCCCGGCGCGGCGCTCGGCGCGCAGCGAATAAGTCCAGTAGCCCGAAGCCGAGTCCGCGCGTCGCGCGAGCAGGCTGATTCCGGCGACGCCGGCGAGCGCGGCGTCGTAGTAGCGCCCGTTGGCGCGCTGGCGCGCGACCAGCGCATCGGCCTGCGGCAGCTGCGCCAGGCCCAGGGTCGCGGCGATGTTGTTCATGCACACATTGAAGCCGGCCAGCGGGATGTCGCTGTCCGGATTGAGATCGCCCGAGGGCAGGCGGAAGCTCGTCTGGTCGATGCCGTAGCGGCGCAGCCGGCGCGCGCTTTCATGATCCTGCGCGTTCGCGCAGAACAGGGCGGCGCCTTCGCCGGCGGTGATCTGGCGCACCGCCGCGAAGGAGTAGACGCAGAAATCGCTGCCCTGATTGCCCAGGCGCGCGCCGCGATATTCCGCGCCGAAAGCCTCGGACGCGTCTTCGATCAGCTTCAGGCCGTGCGTGCGTGCGACAGTTTGCAGCGAATCGAGGTCGGCGACGTCGCCGGACCAGTGGTAGGCGAGGATGGCGCGCGTGCGCGGCGTCACCAGCTCGGCGATGCGCGCCGGGTCGAGCATGCCGGTGGCGGGGTCCACGTCGCACCAGAGCGGGCGCGCGAACAGGTTGGCGATGGGCATGCTGGTGGCGAGGCAGACCATGGGCGAGACGATGACTTCATCCTGCGGGCGCACGCCTGCGAGGTACAGCGCCAGGGTGAGCGCGCCCGAGATTTCGCTCAGCGCGCTCACGCGCGCATTGCCGACCCAGGCGGCGAGTCCGCGCTCGAATTCCTCGACCTGGGCGCCGTGCGCGAGGTAGCCGCTCGCGAGCGTGGCCTCGAGCGCCGCTGCGGCGCCCGCGGGCATGTGCACTTTGAACAGCGGTATGGAAATGGCCATGGTCACCAGCCCTGGCGCAGCGCGCCGGCGATGCGCTCGCGCTCGGCATCGCCCACCCACCAGCCGCAGGGCAGGTGCAGCATCGCGCCATAGAAACGGTCCAGGCCGGGCAGCTCGCAGCGGCTTGCGGCGAACACGCTGTGGCGGTCGTTGCGCTTGTGCGCGAGCGAATTGCCGATGCCCAGTTCGGTGAGCCTGCGCGCGAGCTGGTCGCGGCGCTCGGCCAGCACGGTGTAGAACCAGTAGGACGGTTCGGCCGCCGCGTCCCAGGCGCACAGCTCGATGCCGGGTATGCCGCGCAGCGCGGCATCGAAATACTTGCCGTTGGCGATGTGGCGCGCGATCACCGGCGCGATGTGCTCGAGCTGCACCAGGCCGATGGTCGCGTTGACGTTGTTCATGTGGTATTTGTAGCCGACCTCGGCCACGTCGACCTCGGTGCGCGCGGCGGCGCGGTCGATGCCGAACCAGCGCAGGCGCCGGCCGCGCGGCAGATCGCCGGCGCTGCGGCAGGCGAGCATGCCGCCGTCCACCGTGGTCATGTGCTTGATCGCCTGCAGCGAATACATGGTGTACTCGGACTGGCTGCCGATCGGCTTTCCGGCGTAGCGCGCGCCCAGCGCATGCGCCGCGGCCTCGATTACGGGGATG
>JAAOZY010000471.1 GCA_012274205.1 Betaproteobacteria bacterium | reverse complement strand
GCGCTCGATCATGTCATCGAGGAAGGCGCGCGACACCGCGATCGGCCCGAGCAGGTTGAGGTCGATCAGTTTGCGCCAGAAGTCGGGGGTGTTCTTGACGAATGCCTCGGTCCTGCCCCAGCCGGCGACATTGGCCACGATGTCCACATGTTCGCGCTTGGCATAGGCCGCGCGCTTGAACGCCTCGATCGATTCGAGATCGGTGACGTCGAGCCGGATGAAGTCGGCGCCTGCGCCGCCGGCGCGGATCGCCGCCGCGGCCTGTTCGCCCGCCTCCGCCGCGATGTCGCCGAGCAACACGTGCGCCCCTGCACGCGCGAAGGCTTCCGCGGTCGCCCGCCCGATTCCCGAGGCCGCCCCGGTGATCACCGCTGTCTTGCCATCTAGTCGCATTTTTCGCTCCGCAGTGTGAAATCTCGTTTGAATCCGGCGCGCGGGTTCACGCCCGCGCGTTGCCGCAACCGTTCCGTCCGGCCACCGCGGCGGGCCCTTCCCAGGCGCGCCGGCATCGGCTACAATGTGGCTGAATGAACGTTCATTCAGTCATGCAAAATTAACACAGATCGTGGCGACATGGCAACAATCGAAGCTGCGCTGCCCGGCGCGGACGCGCGCGCTGATTCCGGGATAAGGCGATGCGCGCCTTCCGCGGCCGGCGAATTGACACGCTAGCTGCAAATCAGCATAGTGTGCCGCGTCAATGGCCGGCGCCGGGCTGATACGCCGGTACAACCCGGTATTACTGAAAAGGAGTCTGAAGTGAGTTATGTCGTCGAAATGTGGCAGCAGCCTTCGCTGGCTGTAGTTGGTTCCAAGGACCGCTTCCCGGTGCGGCGCATCTTCTGCGTCGGCCGCAACTATGTCGAGCACCAGAAGGAAATGGGCGGCGACGGGCGCGAGCAGCCGTTTTTCTTCTGCAAGGCGCCGCACGACCTGGTCGCGGTCAATGCCGGCGAAAGCGGGAAGGTCCACTATCCGCCGATGACCAGCAACTACCATTGGGAAACCGAGATGGTCGCGCTGGTAGGCAAGGGCGGTTACAAGATCGCGGCCGAGCGCGCCAACGATCATATCTGGGGCTATGCGATCGGCCTGGACATGACCCGGCGCGACCTGCAGCAGGTCGGAAAGGACAAAGGCCGTCCGTGGAGCTTCGGCAAGGACTTCGACGAAGCGGCGCCCTGCGGGCCGGCCACGCCGGCGAGCAAGATCGGGCACCCGAGCAAGGGTAAGCTCTGGCTCAAGGTGAACGGCGAGTTCCGCCAGCAATCGGACATCGACCAGATGATCTGGAGCGTGCCCGAACAGATTGCTTTCCTGACCCAGTATTACACGCTCGAAGCCGGCGATGTCATATTCACCGGCACGCCGGCAGGCGTGGGCGCGGCCAAGGCGGGCGACGAACTCGTGGCCGGCATCGACGGCCTGGGCGAACTGCGCGTGAGCGTCACCGCGCCGCGCTAAAGCAGGACGCCGCAGCGCATGAACGCCGCCGCCTATCTGCTGGCCACCGGCCGTGCGGACGCGAGCGCGCTGGAATGCGGCGCGCAACGGCTGAACTACGGCGAGTTGCGCGAGGCGGTGGCGCGCGCGGCCGGCGCCTGGCGCGCACGCGGCCTGCAGCAGGGCGAGCGCGTGCTGATATACGCGCCCGACGGCATTGCCTGGGTGATCGCCTATCTCGGCGCGATCTGGGCGGGCGGCGTTGCCGTCGGCCTGAATTCACGCCTGTTCGAGCGCGAACTGACGGTGGTTCTGTCCGAATCGGGGGCGCGCTTCATCTGGTGCAACGAAAGCTCGCGCGCGCTGCTCGAGCGGCTGCTCGCGAACATTGCCGACCCGCCGCGGCTGGTGATCGACGCAGAATGGATTGCGGCCCTGGGGGCTGCGGCTCCCATGCCCGCGGTGGAACTGGCCGAGGACGCCGTGGCGCTGTGGGTCTACACCTCGGGCACCACCGGCCTGCCCAAGGCGGTGATGCACGCGCAGCGCTGCGTGACGGCCAGCGCGGACTTCGCGCGCGACATCCTCGGACTCGATGCGCGCGATCGCATCTATGCAACGTCGAAAATGTTCTTCGCCTATGCCCTGGGCAACAGCCTGTGTGCGGGCCTGCGCCTGGGCGCCACGGTGATTCTCGACAGCGAATGGCCCACTGCCGAGCGCGTCGCCGAGGTGGTCGAGCGGCACCGTCCGACGGTACTGTTTTCCGTGCCTACGCTGTACCTGAAGATGCTGCAGTCCGGCGTGGCGGCGCGTCTTGCCGCGGCCGGGGTGCGCCGCTACGCATCGGCGGGCGAGGCCCTGCCCGCTGCGGTGCGGCGCGACTGGCGTGAAGCGACCGGCGTGGCGCCGGTTTCGGGTTATGGCGCGTCGGAAACCGTGGTGCTGGTGCTTTATTGCAATGACGCCAGTGCGCAGCTCAAGCCATCGGCGCGGCTCGAATGCCGCGTGCCCGAGGGCGTCGATGGCGCGGCGCCGCAACGCGTATGGCTGCGCCATCCATCGATCGCACTCGGCTACTGGCGGCGCCCCGAAGCGCAGCGCGACAGTTTTTCCGAGGGCTGGTTTTCCCCGGGCGATCTGTTCCGGCGGCGCAATGACGGAACCCTGGAGCTGTGCGGGCGCGACGACGACATGCTGAAAATCTCGGGGCAATGGGTGAGCGTGCTCGACGTCGAACAGGCGCTGCTCGGCGCAAGCGCCGGCTGCGTCGACAGCCTGGCGGCGGTGGGCTTCGAGAACGCCGAGGGCCTGGTTTCGATCGCGCTGTTTGCCGTCGCG
>JAAOZY010000470.1 GCA_012274205.1 Betaproteobacteria bacterium | reverse complement strand
TGTTCGGACGCATCCGCGGCGGCATCGGCATCGCCACGGTCATCGCCAATGCGGTGTTCGCCGCGATCACCGGCGTGTCGGTCGCCTCGGCGGCGGTGTTCTCCAAGCTGGCGATTCCGGAAATGGAGCGGCTGAATTACGACCGCAAGTTCAGCTACGGCATTGTCGCCGGCAGCGCGATCCTCGGCATGCTGATTCCACCGTCGATACTGATGATCGTCTATGGCGTGCTGACCGAGCAGTCGATCGGGCGCCTGTTCGCCGCCGGCGTCGGTCCCGGTCTGCTGGTCACCGCGATTCTGTCCCTGGGCATCTGGCTGATGGTGTATTTCAGCCCGAGGCTGGGCGGGCAGATGGAAAAAATGGAGCGGCTGGATGCGCGTTCCGCGCTGCGCGCGGCGCTCAAGCCCTGGGGCGTGATCCTGCTGATCGGCCTGGTGCTGGGCGGCATTTACGGCGGCTTTTTCACCCCGACCGAGGCGGGTGGCATCGGCGCCGCCGGCGCCATGGTGCTGGTGATCGTCAACCGCAAGCTCAGTTGGCACAATCTGGTCGCCCTGTTGGGTGAAATCGGGCGCACCACGGCGAGCATCTTCCTGCTGTTGATCGCGGCGCAGATGTACAGCCGCATGCTCACGATTTCCGGCCTCGCGTCCAAAATGAGCGCATGGGCCGCCGCGCTGCCGGTGCCGCCGATGGTGATCATCGCCATGTTCATCGTCGTGTTCCTGCTGCTCGGGATGATCATCGACTCGGTTTCGATTCTGCTCCTGACCATTCCGATCATGTTCCCGGTGGCGGTGAAACTCGGCTACGACCCGATCTGGTTCGGCATGGTCAGCATCGTCGCCATCGAGATCGGCTTGCTCACGCCGCCTTTCGGCATGGTGGTGTTCGCGATGAAATCGTCCCTGGGCGGTTCGGTCAAGATCGAAGACATATTCGTCGGCTCCATCCCGTTCCTGTTCATGCTCGCGCTCGCGCTGATGATCATCATCGCCTATCCGCCGCTGAGCACCTGGCTGCCGTCCGTAATTATGTAGCGTGGGGCGTTTTCCATGGAGAACAAAATGAATTCCAGTGTTGGCATGCTGGGCCTGGGCATCATGGGGTCGGCCATGTCGGCGAACCTGATCCAGGCTGGTTTCAGGGTAGTCGGCTTCGACGTTGCGGCCGAGCGCATCGACGCGTTCGCGCAAGCCGGCGGCACGCCGGCGCTCTCGCCGCGCGAGGTGGCACAGCAGGCCGATGTCGTCATCAGCGTCTTGCCCAGCGTCACAGCGCTGGATCACTGCGTAAGCGCGGCCGACGGGATGCTGGCCTCGGGCCGATCGCGCCTGGTACTGGTCGAGGCCAGCACCTTTCCCATAGAAGACAAGCTGCGCATCCGCGACCTGTGCGGACCAAGCATTACCGTGCTCGACTGCCCCTTGAGCGGCACCGGCGCCCAGGCCGTGTCGAAGGATCTGTCCGTATACGCCAGCGGCGATGCCGCGGCCTGCGCGCGCTGCGCGCCGGTGTTCGCGGGTTTTGCGCGGTCGCAGCACTATCTGGGCGAATTCGGCAACGGCAGCAAGATGAAGTTCGTCGCCAACCTCCTGGTCGCGATCCACAACCTCTCCACCGCGGAGGCCTTCGTGCTCGGGATGAAGGCCGGACTGGATCCGCAGATGATCTACGACGTGGTCGGTGACGGCGCCGGCAGTTCGCGCATGTTCCAGGTGCGCGGGCCGATGATGGTGCGCGGCGAATACGAACCGGCGACGATGAAGGTCGAGATCTGGCAGAAGGACATGAAGATCATCGCCGAGTTTGCTGCGCGCCTCGATTGCCCGACGCCGCTGCTTGCGGCGTCCGCGGCCTATTACAGCGCCGCGATGGCGCAAGGAAGAGGGGGCGAAGATACGGCTGCCGTCTGCGCCGTCCTCGAAGAAATGGCGCGCCTGCGGCGCGACTTGTCCGTATCTCCGTCGAAATAAAAGGACACCTACGTGAATTCACTCCTGCTCGAACAAGCCAATCTGATCGCAGACAAGGCTCTGCAAAAAGCCCGCGAACTGAAATTCGCGCCGATGACCGTGGCCGTGCTCGATGCCGGCGGCCATACCAAGGTGCTCAAGCGCGAAGACAACGCAAGCTTGCTGCGCCCGGAGATTGCCATGGGCAAGGCATGGGGTGTTCTGGGCATGGGCTTCGGTGGCCGGGAATTGGCGCGGCGCGCGGAACAGATGCCGATTTTTTTCACTGCCTTGAATGCGATGTCCGATGGCCGCATGGTGCCGCTCGCGGGCGGCGTGCTCATCAGGAACGGCGAGGGGCGGGTGATCGGTTCGGTCGGCATCAGCGGCGACACCTCCGATAACGACGAAATCTGCGCAGTGTACGGGGTCGAGTCCGCAGGCATGACTCCCGATACCGGGCGTAAAAGCTGAGAAACTGATCAATCCAAGTCTATCCAACAAGGAGCCTCCTCATGCATGCTGCTGACAAAGTGGTCATCACCACCCTGGTCGAAAACTATGTCGACATGCTCATTCCGGACACCGACACCGTGAAGCGGCCGGGACTGGCCTATCATTTCGACCTGCGCAACCAGAAGATTCTCGCGGAAAACGGGCTTGCCATGCTGGTGGATGTCTATTTCGGCGGCAAGCGCTATCGCATTCTGCTGGACACCGGCCTCACCGATACCGTCATACTGCACAATATGTCGGCTTTGGGCATTTCACCCAACGAGATCGACCACGTCGTGCTCAGTCACGGACACCCGGACCATTACGGCGGGCTGCTGGGATTGCTGAAAGCCCGGGACTACCCCTTGACGGTCACGCTCCACCCGGATGCCTTTTTGATCCGCCACGTCAAGGCGGGCAACGGCATGGTGATCCCGTACTACAACCAATCGCTGCGCCGGGACGAGATCGAGGCGGCCGGAGCGCGCCTGGTGTTGGCACGTGACCCGGTACCAGTCTGTCCTGCGGCGACCACCACTGGCGAAATTCCCTTCGAGGTCGCCTTCGAACCGCCGGGTCCGGCGGCCGGAACAGCTTCCAGCCTGTGGTGTCTGCGCGATGGCCGGTTCGAAGAGGATGCGACCGTCGATGACATGGCCTTGATAGTAAATATCAAGGACAAGGGTTTGCTGGTGATCACCGGCTGCGCCCACGCCGGTGTGATCAATACCATTCATCATGCCCGCAAAATCACCGGCGAAGAAAAGATCTATGCGCTTCTTGGAGGCTTTCACCTGGGTTTTCCAGGCATTCCGGCAGACAAGTGCACCATGACCATCGAGGAACTCAAGGGCTTGAATCCGACGGTGGTATCGCCCATGCACTGCAGCGGATTCAGAACCCTTGCCGCTGTACAGCAGGCGATGCCCGAAGCGTTTCTGCTAAATACGGCGGGCGCGCAGATCACGCTGTAACGCTCGGACCAAGCTTCCCCTGATAGATCGCGACAGATCGCTCATTAGCGCACCGGACAGCGCCGCATCGACCTCGGCTTCCCCGGCCTCGGACACCAGGCCCAGCAGGCGTCCGTCCACCGGCGAGCGGTTTTCGAAGGTCTTGCCCGAGCTTGCGGCGAGGAATTCGCCGCCGATGAAATTGAGGAACCGCGCAGACTGCTGCGTCGTCCCCGGTTTGCTGCTGCCCATGCGCTGCTCCCTGTGCCGATGTATCCGAGGCCGCCATCATAATGAAAGCGGTGGCGCCGCGCGAGGCCGGCGCCAGCGGGCCCCGGAACGACGCCGCCGAAGTCCGTCGCCGATCTAATGGCCGTTCGAGCCTGACACCGACGCCACGCTATGAGCCGCGGACTCGCTCGTCCGCATTCGCGCCACCTGCAGGATACGGATCGGCGCACTCGGCTACTGCTGAGGGCGAAGCGGGCCAGTGCGGAAGGCCGCGGGTCACAAGCGCCACCAGCTCCTGCGCGCTCAACGGGCGGCTGTAGAAAAAACCCTGAATCAGTTCGCAGTCCAGATTGCGCAGGAAATCAAGTTGCGCCTGCGTTTCCACGCCTTCGGCGACAACGCTCTTGCCCAGGCTGTGAGCCATCGCCGTAATCATCGCCGCGATCGCACCCCCTGCGCCATTTTCGCGAATATTGCGCACAAACGATATATCGATTTTCAGGGTGTCGAACGGCAGGCGCTCGAGATAGCCGAGGGAGGAATATCCTGTTCCGAAATCGTCGATCGCGATCTTCACGCCAAAGCCCTTCAACCGCGCCAGCATTTCCATGACTTCCCCGGTGTCGTCCAGCAGAACGCTCTCCGTAATTTCCAGTTCAAGGCATTCCGCCGGCATCGCGTTGTTGCGCAGGGCTGCTTCCACCGTCTGGACGAAATTCGGCAGGCGGAATTGTCGCGCCGACACGTTGACTGATACATACTCCAGTTCGAGCCCATTATTTCGCCAGGCGCTGAACTGCTTGCAGGCCTCGACAAGGACGAGCTCACCAATCACAGGTATCAATCCAGTCTCCTCTGCGATGCCGATGAAATGGCCCGGAGCGATCATGCCTTGCTCGGGATGTTGCCAGCGCACAAGCGCTTCGACGCCGCGAATCCGGCCGGCGTGCGGATCGACTTGCGGCTGATAGTGCAGAATGAACTGCCGCTCGGAAATCGCACGCCTCAGTTCGCGCTCCATCGAGCTGCGCCTGACCACCTCGGCGTTCATCGCTTCCTCGAAGAATACATAATGGCCGCGGCCGCCAGCCTTGGCGCGGTACATGGCCGTGTCGGCTTCGCGCATCAACAGCTCGGCATCGCCGCCGTCGGACGGATATACCGCAATGCCGATGCTCGCGCTCACGACGTTCTCCACGTTTTCGACGATAAACGGCCGACTCAGGACCGCAATCACGTGCTCGGCAGCGCTGCCGGCCGCCTTGGCGGAACCGAGCGCGTTGATGAGGATGGTGAATTCGTCGCCTCCGAGGCGCGCCACCGTGTCGCCTTCGCGCGTGCCCTGACGCAGGCGGGCCGCGACCTGACGCAGCAATTCATCCCCGGCGGCATGTCCGAGGCTGTCGTTGATGCCTTTGAAGCGATCGAGATCGATAAACAGAAGCGCCAGCTTTCGCTCCTCCCGTTCTGCCTGGACGATGTCCTGCTGCAGCCGATCCATGAAGAAGAAACGGTTCGGCAATCCGGTCAGCGTGTCGGTGCGGGCCTGGTGGTACAGCTGCCCTTCCCGGGTCGCAGTGGAAAGCGCCACGCCCACCCGGTCCGCATAGTCGCGAATGTGGGCAATGTCCTCGTCGCCCAGCGCAGCGGGCGCCGGGTAGCCCAGGCACACCACGCCGACGAGCTGGCCTTTCCAGATGATCGGCAGCGTAAAGAATTGCTGCGCGCTCGTGCTCTCCAGATCGACCTGCATCGCCCGGCGCATCGCTTCCGCGCCCATCCACAGGCCCTGGG
>JAAOZY010000469.1 GCA_012274205.1 Betaproteobacteria bacterium | reverse complement strand
GCAAAGCGCTGCCCGAAGACAAGGTCCGCTTCGCCACGGCGGACGCGTTCAATCTTCCGGCAAGCCTGGGACAATTCGATGCGGCATTCGCCGGATTCTGGTGGTCCCACCTGAAGCGCGCCGAATGCCGCACTTTTCTGGCCGCGCTACGCAAGCGGCTGGCGCCGGGTGCGCTGGTCGCGTTCCTCGACAACCGCTATGTCGAAGGCAGCAGCACGCCCCTGGGTGCGGAGGACGCCGAAGGCAACACCTTCCAGACCCGGCGGCTCGCCGACGGCTCCACGCACGAGGTGCTGAAGAATTTCCCATCCGAGGCGGAACTGCTCGAACTCGCGGCCGGCCTGGGCGAGCGCGCGGCGTTCACCGCCTGGCAATATTACTGGGCGTTCGAATATCGGAATCCGGCGCGCTGAGTCGCGCCCGCCTTCGCGCCGGTTGAGGAATCGGGTGCATTCGCGTAGCCTGACGGCGCGGTGACCAATCACCGGGAGGACAGCGTGCCGCGCAAACTCATCAGTTCAGGTTCAAGCTTCGAAGCGCAGATCGGCTACTCGCGCGCCGTGGTCGACGGCGAATGGGTGTTCGTTTCGGGGACCACCGGCTTCGACTACGCCACCATGACCATTGCCGACGACGCCGCCCTGCAGGCGGAGCAGTGCCTGAAGAACATCGCCCATGCGCTGCAGCAGGCCGGCTCGTGCCTTGCGGACGTGGTGCGCGTGACTTACATCCTGCCGCAGGCGGCGCAATTCGAACAATGCTGGCCGGTGCTGCGCAAATACTTCGGCGACATTCGCCCGGCGGCAACCATGCTTTCCGCGGGCCTCGCGGACCCGCGCATCCTGATCGAGATCGAGGTCACCGCAAGGACCCGCTCCGGCGGCCTGCGGGAATAGATATGACAGCAACGCCCGGCACGCTCGAAACCGCAGGCCGCGCGCGCCGGTGAGTCCGGCGCTGATCCGCGCGTTCGGTCCCGCGCTGGTGCCCGCGGCGATCCTGCTGGCCGCGGTGCTGGCGCTGCTCGCCGGGCCGACACTGCCGCCTTCGCTCACCGGCTTGAGGACGCTGGGACCCTATGTGCTGCTGCTGCTCGGGACCGGCATGGGCGTGTGGTTCAATCGCGGCCGCCCCTTCATCGCGCTCGCATCGCTGCTCGCGGCATTTGGCGGCTACAGCCTGGCACTCGATTTCGGCGCCGGCAGCTTCGCCGCGCGCGCAGTGTTTGCCGGGACCGCGATTCTGGTGCCGTTGAACTTCCTGCTGGCACTGGTTTTCCCGGAGCGCGGGGTTTCCCACCACTTCAACTATCGCTGGCTCATGCTGGGCGTGGTGGAAATCGTGTTCGTCGCCTGGGTCGCCAGCGCCGGCCACAGCAGCCTGTCGGGAACCGTGTGGCAGGACCTGCTCGAACACTGGCTGCTGCGCTCGCCGCCGACGCCCATACTCGGCCGGATACTGTTCGTCGCCGCTTTCCTTGCCGCACTTTGGCGCGCGTGGCCGAGACCGCCACGCACGCATACGCGACCGCTGGACACCGGTATGGTAGGCGCGCTGCTGGCGTTCTTCATCGCCTGCGAATGGGCGGATGCAACCGGCGCTTTTGGCGCATTCATGGGCGCTGCAGGCGCCATTCTGCTGGTGTCGCTGGTGCAGGAGTCGCATCGCCTCGCGTTCCGCGACGAACTGACCGGCCTGCCCAGCCGCCGTGCGCTGGAAGAGCGGCTGCATGGGCTGGGCCCGGTCCACGCCATCGCCATCGCCGATGTGGACCATTTCAAGAAATTCAACGACACCCACGGCCACCACATCGGCGATCAGGTGTTGAAGCTGGTCGCCGGGCGCCTCGCCCGGCTCGAGGGCGTCGGTACCGCGTACCGCTACGGCGGCGAAGAATTCTGCATAGTGTTTCCCGAGCTCAGGCTGGCCGATGCACTGCCGCAGGTCGAGAAAATCCGCGCCGACATCGCCGCCTATCAGATGGCGGTGCGCCGCGACGACCGGCCGGCGGACACCGAGGCCGGAACCAAGCTGCGCAAACTGCGCTCGCCCGAGAAGACGCTGTCGGTGACGGTGAGCATCGGCGTCGCCGAAGCGGACGAGTCCGGCAGCACGCCCGCCGAAGTTCTGCGCAATGCGGACAAGGCCCTGTACCGGGCAAAGGAAGGCGGGCGCAACCAGGTCAGCAGTTAAGCTGTAGCCCGGCACCGCTGCGCGATCACACGGACTTGAAGGAGGCTCGGATGGTCATACGCGTCGTCAGATTGGCCAGCGAAAGACGAAAAGACGAAGGCACCCGCATCGGCACCGTGCGCCGTCCGCCGCGCGGCGTGCCGAAAACCGCATTCGCGTCGCGAAACTGGTACGACGTGTGGTTTCCGAACCTCGCGCCCAGCGTGCCCACGATGAAGGCGGCGCAGGCGGCCGCGACGCCGGGCGCATGGCAGGCTTTCCGCAGGAAGTATCGGGCGGAGATGGCTACGCCGGAGAACAGCCGCATGCTCGATGTGCTCGCGGCGCTGTCGCAGCAAGCGAATTTCTCCGTCGGCTGCTACTGCGAGGACGAGTCGCGCTGCCACCGCTCGGTGCTGCGCGCGCTGCTGATCGAGAAGGGCGCGAAGCTCGCCTAGACGGCTTTCCGACCGGGCAGGTCGGCGTTGAGCAATCGCAGTTTTTGGCGTAGGCTGAATCGATGGACAAGAAGCTCCTTGCCGCCACCGCCGTGCTGCTGTCGCTCGCATGGTCGGCGTGCACCTCGGACCAGGTCAAGCGCGCCGCCTACGAGGCGGCGTACCAGAAGAGCTGCATCGACCGCACCGGCCTGCCGGCCTGCAATCCCGATCACCAGGACTACGATCAATATCAGTCGGAAAGAGGCAAGCTGGTGAAGCGCGACGCGCCTTGACGCGGCGCTCAGGGGCCGCGGAAGGCGCCGTCAGCCCTTCAGCCCGGGCATGGAAAAGCCGGCCTGCTCCAGATCGGCGATCAGCGCCGCGGCCTGTTTCGCGTCCAGCTCCACCAGCGGCGGGCGCACCGTGGCCCAGGCTACATGGCCGCTCCAGTGCGCAATCGCGCGCTTCATCGCGGGGATCATCGGGAATTTCTGGAACAGGTTGCGGATGCGGTCCAGTCCCGCCTGCTGGCGCTCGGCGCTGTCCGAGGTCCATTCGGCGTAGAGTTTGTGGATCGCCGCCGGATTGACGTTGGCGGTGGCGCTGATGCAGCCCTTGGCGCCGTTGCGCAGGCCGGCGAGCAGGAAGGTTTCGCTCCCCGGGAATACGTCGAAGCCCTCGCCGGCGAAGGCATCGAGCGTCGCCTTGGTGTTGTTCCAGTCGCCCGATGAGTCCTTGGTGCCGGCGATGTTCTTCGGGTAGGCCTTGAGCAGGCGCTCGATCAACTTCAGGCCGATCGGCACCTGCGATACCTGGGGAATGTGATACAGGTAGATCTGCAGGCGCGCGTCGCCGACGCGCTCGACGATCTCGGCGAAATTGCGAAACAGGCCTTCGTCGGACACGCCCTTGTAATAGAACGGCGGCAGCATCAGCGCGCCGGCGCAGCCTAGCTTCACCGCATGCGCGGTGAGGCGCACCGAGTCGGTGAGCGCGCAGCAGCCGGTGCCGGGCATCATGCGCGCCGGATCGACGCCGGCCTCGACCAGCTGGTCCAGCAATTGCATGCGCTCGTCGACTGCGAGCGAATTCGCCTCGGAATTGGTGCCGAACACCGCCAGGCCGACCTGGTTCGCGACCAGCCATTTGCACTGGCGCACGAAGCGCTCGGTGTCGGGACTGAGGTCGGCCTTGAACGGGGTGACGACGGGGGACAAAACCCCGGTGATGCGTTGTGCCATATTATTGACTCCGGTTTGCATGATGAGGTTTGGCCGGTAATACCGCCTGCTCAGGCCTTTCTGAGAAAATCGAAATCGCAGCCGTCCTCGGCCTGCAGCACGCTCTGCATGTACAGTTTGGCATAACCGCGCTCGGCCGCCACCTTGCGCGGGACATGCGCGCTGCGGCGCCGCGCGAGTTCCGCTGCATCCACCAGCAGTTCGAGTTTGCGGCCGGACACCGACAGGCGGATGCGGTCGCCGTTCTTTACCAGCGCGAGCGGCCCGCCTACGGCGGCTTCGGGCGAGACGTGCAGCACGATGGCGCCGAAGGCAGTGCCGCTCATGCGCGCGTCCGATATGCGCACCATGTCCTTGACGCCGGCGCGCGACAGCTTCGTCGGGATCGGCAGGTAACCGGCCTCGGGCATGGCGTAGCCGCTTTTCGGCCCGGCATTCTGCAGCACGAGGAAGTCATCGGCATTCACGTCCAGATCGGGTGCATCGATGCGCGCAGCCAGGTCGTCCAGCGATTCGAATACCACCGCGCGGCCTTCGCGCTCAAACAGTTTCGGGTCGGCGGCGGATTGCTTGATCAGCGCGCCGTTGGGCGCGAGGTTGCCGCGCAGCACGGCGATGCCGCCCTGCGGATAGATCGGATGGGCCAGCGTGCGGATCACGTCCTGCGGAAACGCGACGACGGCGCCGTCCAGCTCCTCGCCCAGGCTGCGGCCGGTGACGGTGAGCGCATCGAGGTGCAGCAGCGGCCGCAGTTCGCGCAGCAGTGCCGGCATGCCGCCCGCCTTGTGGAAGTCTTCCATGTAATACAGGCCCGAAGGCTTCAGGTCGACCAGCACCGGCGTATCGCGCCCGAGGGCGTCGAGCCGGTCCAGGTCGAGCTTGATGCCCAGGCGCCCGGCAACGGCGGTGAGATGGATGATGCCGTTGGTCGAGCCGCCGATCGCGAGCAGCACGCGCAGCGCATTCTCGAACGCATCCGCGCTCATGATGCGCGCGGGCGTCAGCTGAGAATTCGCCATCGCCACGGCGGTGGCGCCGCTCTTCTCGGCAATGCGGATGCGATCGGCGGTCACCGCCGGCGGCGAGGCGCCGCCCGGGAGCATCATGCCCAGCGCCTCGGTGACGCAGGCCATGGTGCTGGCCGTGCCCATCACCGAACAGGTGCCGACGCTCGCCACCAGCTGGTTATTCACGCGGCCCAGTTCCTCCGCATCGATCTCCTGCGCGCGAAACCGCCCCCAGTAGCGGCGGCAATCGGTGCAGGCGCCGACGCGCACGCCGTCGTGCGAGCCGGTGAGCATGGCGCCGGTCACCAGGGTGATTGCGGGCAGGCCGGCGGATGCCGCGCCCATCAGCAGCGCCGGCACGGTCTTGTCGCAGCCGCCGATCAGCACCACCGCGTCCATCGGCTGGGCGCGGATCATTTCCTCGACGTCCATCGACATCAGGTTGCGCAGGAACATCGAAGTGGGCGAAGCGAAGCTCTCGTGGATCGAAATGACCGGAAATTCCATCGGCAGGCCGCCCGCGAGCATCACGCCGCGCTTCACCGCCTCTATGAGCTGCGCGCTGTTGCCGTGGCAGGGGTTGTAGGCGCTGCCGGTGTCGACGATGCCGACGATGCGCCGGTCGAGCGCGTCGTCGGTGTAGCCCGCGCCCTTGATGAAGGCCTTGCGCAGGAACAGCGAGAAGCCGCTGTCGCCGTAGCTGGTGAGGCCCTTGTGCAGGCCCTTGTCCTTGCCGCTCATAGCTTGGTCTCCATCGATTCACGCGCTGCCGCGCGCGTCGCACTTGTAATCTGACAGGATTATTGATAATCTGCTCGCCAGTTTAAGCGATAAACAGGCGAGAGGCAAGATGGAAGCGCGTGAGCATACGACCAGGCCGGGCCGCGAACAGCGCGAGCCCTCGCCCGCCCCGCAGCCGGTGCAGGACATCGTGCACCGCATCGAGGAAGACATCGTGTTCCGCGCCTACCACCCGCGCGAGCGCCTGGTCGAGGACGAATTGATGCAGCGTTTCGCGGCAAAGCGCCATATCGTACGCCGCGCACTTGCCGAACTCGAGCGCGACGGATTCGTGCTGCGCAAGCCCAACAGCGGCGCGCAGGTGCGCGCGCTCACCGCGAAAGAGACGACGGAGCTCTACGCGGTACGCGAGATACTCGAGGCCAGCTGCGCCAAGCTGATTCCGCTGCCGGTGGAGGCGCGCCGGTTGGCGCCGATCGAAAAAATCCAGCGCGCGCATGCCGCCGCGATAGCCGCAAACGACGTGCGCGCGGTGTTTCGCGCCAACCTCGCCTTCCACGAGGCCGTGTTCCGCCTCTCGGGCAATGACGCACTGGTCGATGCGATCGCCGATTTCGCGCGGCGCACGCACCCGGTGCGCCTTACCACGCTGGTCACCGAAGAGTATCGCGAGCAGGCGCGCAGCGAGCATGAGGAGATATTGCGCGCCCTGCGCAAAGGCGATCGCCCGCAACTGGTCGCGATGTGCGCGCGGCATTTGAAGCCCGCGCTCAAAGCCTACCTGCGCACCATCGAACACCTGAACTGAGGCCAGACGCCCCAACGCGCGCCGGCCCGCCGATTTCCATGCGACATTTCTTCCACTGTGTGTATCGCCAACAGGAGTAACTTTCATGCTCAGAAAGACCGGATGTGCCATTGCGGCCTGCCTATCCCTTGTCCTCGCAAGCAACGCGCTTGCGCAAAGCGCGTCGCCGGCGCCTGACTATCCGCGCAAGCCCGTCACCACGCTGATGGGCTTCGCGCCCGGAGGCGGGAGCGACGTCATGCTCTCCATGGTCCGCGCGCAGCTCGAAAAGCTGCTCAAGACCACCCTGGTCCCGGTCTACAAACCCGGTGCCGGCAGTGACATCGCCGCGACTGAACTGGCGACGTCCAAACCCGACGGCTACACGGTGTTCGTTTCCTGCACGCCGATGATCCCGATCAACCCCTACGTTCGTGAAACCGCCTACAAGGTCTCCGACCTCGCCTTTGTCGCCAACGTGGTCACCGACCCCGGGGTATTTGTGGTGCGTGCGGAAAGCCCCTATAAGACGCTGGCCGACGTGATCAAGGCGGCGAAGGAGAAACCGGGCGCAATGAGCGTAGGCGTGGCTTCCGCGCCCGGCGACGACTGGTTCGCGATGCACCAGTTCGAAGCGGCGGCGCAGCTCAAATTCAATATCGTCCCCTTCGCCGGAGACGGTCCGTCGTGGCAGGCCGCGCTGGCCGGCCACGTCGATGCCACGGCAAACAACCTGGGCATCGTCTATCCGCAGATGCGCGCGGGCAAGCTGCGCGCTCTGGCGATCATGTCCGACAAGCGTTCGCCCATCGTTCCCGATATTCCCACCTTCAAGGAGCTGGGATACAACTTCACCAGCGGCTCGTCGCGCGGATTCGCCATGCCCAAGGGTACGCCCAAGGCCGTCATCGACACGTTTGCCAACGCGGTCAAGCAGGTGATGAGTACCGAGGAGTTCAAGGCCAACGCGCTGAAGACCGCGTTTCCGTACGATTATCAGGGACCGGAGGAATACGCGGCGTATATGAAGTCGCTGGACGTGGCCTACCGCCCCCTGTGGGACAAATTCGGGAAGACAGCGGACAGCGCCGCAGCAAAGAAATAGCGTCTCCGCAAGCACCAAACGAGGGGACGCGTCCCCTCGTTTGGAAATGAACTCTACGCGGCCGTTTCCTTAATTCTGAAATGGCCGCGTAGCAACAGAGGCGCTCACATGAATATCGGGTCTATCGTTTTCGCCGGATTGATCCTTGCAGTCGGCCTGGTCTACGAGACCATGGCCATGAACATGCCACGGGGCAGCTTCGCCTACCCCGGCCCCGGACTTTTCCCCATGGTCATCGGCGCGTTCCTGATCGCCACGGCACTGGGCTGCCTGCTGCAGGAGATCGTGCCGCGGATGCGCAGCAAGGATCCGCAAGATTCCACGCTGCCCAATGAGGCTTCCGCAGCCCCGGAGGAGCGCAATGTTGCGAAAACCGTCCAGTTGACGGCATTGATGATCGGCTACATCTTCGCACTCAAACCGCTCGGCTTTCCGCTCGCGATCTGCGCCTTCCTGGTGTTGGCGATCCGCATCTTCGGCTACCGCAAGTGGCTTCCCACGCTGGCGATGGCGGCCATCATCTCCGTCGTCTCCTACGTATCGTTCGTCGTCTGGCTCAAGGTCGCCCTCCCTCTGGGGGTACTTGAAGCGGTTCTTGGCTAAAAGGAAACAGCATGGACCTCTTCAGCGGTTTGATTCACGGATTTTCCGTGGCCTTGACGCCGACGAACCTGCTGTTCGGGTTTCTCGGGGCGGTGATCGGCACCATCGTCGGCATCCTGCCGGGCCTCGGACCCCTGGGTGCAATGGCGCTGCTGCTTTCGCTGACTTACGGATTCGATCCGACCGCGGGCATGATCCTGTTCGCCGGCATCTACTTCGGCGCGATGTACGGCGGCTCTACCACCTCCATACTGCTCAACATTCCGGGGGAGGCCGCCTCCGTCATCACGGTGATCGAAGGCTACCAGATGGCGCGCCGCGGGCGCGCCGGGGCGGCGCTTGCGGTCGCCGCAGTCGGCTCCTTCGTCGCCGGGACCATCAGCCTGATCGGCCTGAGTTTTCTCGCCCCCACGCTGGCGATGGCGGCCCTCAAATTCGGGCCCGCCGAATATCTCGCCGTCGCCCTGGTCGGCCTGGTGATCATGTCGCGGCTCACCGGCGGGAACCTGTTCAAATCGCTGATGATGATCGGTCTCGGACTGGCGCTCGGCACGGTAGGCATGGAGACCGTCGCCGGTTACATGCGCTACACCTTCGGGCTGCCGCCGCTCGCCCAGGGGATCGATTTCCTTCCCGTTGCCATGGGGCTGTTCGGCATCTCCGAAGTCCTGGTCACGGCCGAACAAACGATAGGCAAGGTGCAACTGCAGAAGGTCCGTTTCCGCGAACTCTGGCCGACCTTCGTCGAATGGAAACGCTCGTTCTGGCCGATGATCCGCGGCTCGTTCATCGGCTTTTTCGTCGGCCTCATTCCCGGCCCGTCCCCGGTCATTTCGACCATGGTTTCATACTCCGTGGAGAGGAAGCTCGACAAGCACGGTGAATTCGGCAAAGGCGCGATCGAAGGCGTCGCCGGACCCGAGGCGGCCAACAACGCCTCGGTCGGGGCCGCCTACGTCCCCTTGATGGCGCTGGGGATTCCCTTCACGCCGGCGATGGCGGTGGTGATGGCGGTGCTGCTGATCCACGGCATCAACCCCGGCCCGCTGCTGATGACCGAAAGGCCGGACCTGTTCTGGGGTGTCATCGCCAGCATGGACATAGGCAATTTCATGCTGCTCGTGTTCAACCTGCCTCTGGTGGGCGTATTCGCGAACATCATCCGCACGCCCTTGTATCTGCTCATGCCCATCGTTCTGGTGCTGTGCCTGGTGGGTGTCTACTCGGTCAACAATTCGATGCTCGACATCTGGCTCATGATCGGCTTCGGCCTGCTGGGCTATCTCCTGCGGCGGCTGAAATACGATCTGGCCCCGCTGGTGCTGGCCCTGGTCCTCGGCCCGATGATGGAGCGAAGCTTCCGCGAGGCCATGATGATCAGCCGCGGCGACATGTCGGTGTTCCTGAGCCGGCCCATTTCGGCGACGATCCTTGCGGTCGGCGCACTCGTCCTGCTCGCGCCCCTGCTGATCGCGTGGATCAAGCCGCTGTTCAAGCGCGGGCCAGACTAAGCCGCGAAACGCACGGCTCCTGAGGGAACCCGGCCCCCGGCGCCGCCGCCCGATCGAGCGGCGGCGCCGGCAATAGTTGTGCGTTTTAGCGCGAGCCGTCCCTTTCCGACCGTACTTCCTGACACCGAAATTTACGCCGCACTTACGCCGGCGGCGCCATTCTTTACGTCTTCTTTATGGCCCCTTGCCTATAGTTCGATCCGGATTTGCGCTGGCTGCCGTGCGCGGTTCAATTGACCCAGGTCACAGGCGCCGGCGGCTTCGGCATAGCTTGAGCAATCGTATGCATTTGCAGGAGGTGAATATGGACGATCTCTTATATCTCGGACTGACGCTGGCGTTTTTCGCGCTGAGCGTCGCGCTCGTTTACGCCCTGGAAAAACTGAGGAGGCCGCAATGAGCTGGCTTTACGTGCTGAGCGGGGCGCTGGCCCTCGCGATTTTCGTCTATCTGATCATCGCTTTGTTGTTTCCGGAGAAATTCTGATGAGCGCCAATGGCTATCTGCAGCTTGTCTTCTACGTCGTCGTCCTGCTCGCCCTGGCAAAGCCGCTCGGGATCTACATGGCGCGCATCTATGAAGGCGAACCTGCATTCCTGAACCGCATCGGCGCTCCGTTCGAGCGCCTGATCTACCGTCTTTGCGGCGTCGACCCGGCCGAGGAAATGCGTTGGACCCAATACGCCATGGCTGCACTCTGGTTCAGCCTGCTCGGCACGCTCGCCGTGTATGCGCTGCAGCGGCTGCAGCTCTCCCTGCCGCTCAACCCGCAGGCGCTGGCCGCGGTAACGCCGGATTCGGCGTTCAACACGGCGGTAAGTTTTGCCACCAACACCAACTGGCAGGGCTACGGCGGCGAATCGACCATGAGCTACCTGACGCAGATGCTCGCGCTCACGGTGCAAAACTTCGTCTCCGCCGCCGCCGGCATGGCGGTGCTGATCGCTCTGATTCGCGGCTTCGCGCGCCAGAGCGCCCAGACCATCGGTAACTTCTGGGTGGACCTGACGCGCGGCACCCTGTACATATTGCTGCCGCTTTCGATCGTGCTCGCGCTGGCGCTGGTGAGCCAGGGCGTGGTGCAGACCTTCTCCGCCTACCACACGGTGCCGCTCGTCGAATCGGTTGAATACGACACCCCGAAAATGGATGCCGCCGGCCAACCGCTCAAAGATGAAAAGGGCGCGCCGGTAACCGAGAAAGCGACGCAGAAACTGCAGGTGATTGCCGTAGGCCCGGCGGCGTCGCAGATCGCGATCAAGCAGCTCGGTACCAACGGCGGCGGCTTTTTCAACGTCAATTCGGCGCATCCCTTCGAAAACCCGACACCGCTCGCGAATTTCCTCGAGGTCCTCGCCATCCTGCTGATATCAGCGGCTCTCTGCTATACCTTCGGGAAGATGGTAGGCGATACCCGCCAGGGCTGGGCGATTCTCGCGGCGATGACCATCGTGTTTGTCGCGCTGCTTGCCGTATGCGTCAGCGCGGAGCAGGCCGGCAATCCGCTGCTTGCGAAGCTCGGCGTCGATCAGACCGCATCGGCGACGCAGGCCGGCGGCAACATGGAAGGCAAGGAGACGCGCTTCGGCATCGTCAATTCCGCTCAGTGGGCGGCCGTAACCACCGCTGCATCCAACGGCTCGGTCAATTCCATGCATGATTCGTTCACGCCGATTGGTGGACTGGTGCCGATGTGGCTGATGCAGCTGGGCGAGGTGATCTTCGGCGGCGTCGGCTCGGGCCTGTACGGGATGCTCGTGTTCGCCATCGTCACGGTATTCGTCGCCGGCCTGATGATAGGCCGCACGCCCGAGTACCTGGGCAAGAAGATCGAGGCCTTCGAGATCAAGATGTCGGCCATCGTGGTGCTCGTCCCTCTTGCCGTGGTACTCGGCGGAACGGCGCTTGCGGTGATGCTCGAAGCGGGCAAGGCCGGCGTCGCCAACCCCGGCGCGCACGGCTTCTCCGAGATCCTGTACGCGTTCTCGTCGGCCGCCAACAACAACGG
>JAAOZY010000468.1 GCA_012274205.1 Betaproteobacteria bacterium | reverse complement strand
CTGTCCCGGCTGCAGCCCATGATCAGCGAGGCGGCTGGCGCAGCGCGCGGCGCGGCGGCGGATCGCGCCGTAGGAGAGTTCCTCGTCGCCGGCCTCGCCGTAGAGGTGGACCTGCAATCGGTCGGGATGGCGCGCCGCATGCCAAAGCAGTGCATCGCTCAGGGTCTGCGCCGTGCAGGCGTCCGCGGCACCTGCTGCGGCCTGCACCAGGCTGTGCACGCTGCGGTCCGGTTCGGCGCGATGCGTACCTTGACTCGCATGCAGCAGGCGCAGCAGGTCGCGCGGCGTTTCGGCTGCATACAGCGCCTGCTCGGGCAGGCTCACGCCGAAGGCGCGTTCGAGCCTGAGCACCAGTTCCACCCGCGCCAGGCTGTCCAGGCCGAGGTCGCGCTCGAGCGAACTGTCGAGCGCGACCTGCAGCTCGCGCCCGTGGCGCGTATCGCGCACCAATTGCCCGATCACGGTGATCAGCGTGTCTGCGTTCGCGGCAACTGCGCTTTCGGTCTGGGTCATGCGCGGGAGTCTCATTGTCCGATGCTATGATAGTCCGTAAGAGTCCGTTTCACTCCCCTATAACAGACGTTACAAAATATCATTTTGCAACGGGTTCTAACAATACAGCAGGTTCGCCATGTGGGATTCGATCTGGCTCGACGCGCATCTGGCCACGCTGCGCGCGGGGAAGTACGGCAGCATCAGGCGCGGCGCGCTTGCCGTGCAGCAGGGACGGATCGCCTGGGTCGGTGCGCGCGCGGACTTGCCGGGTGAACCGGAGCGGCTGGCGCGCGAGGTGCATGCCTGCGGCGGACGCTGGCTCACCCCCGGACTGATCGACTGCCACACCCAGCTGGTGCATGCGGGCAGCGGCGCGCGCGCGTTCGAACTGCGCCTGCAGGGCGCAAGCGACGCGCAGATCGCGCAGGCGGACGCCGACAGCGCCGCCATCGTGCGCGCGACGCGCGAAGCCTCCGAAATGGAACTGATCAGGAGCGCGTCGGCGCGGCTGGCGCGCTTGCTCGGCGAGGGCGTCACCGCGATCGACATCCGCGGCGGCTACGGCGGCGATGCCGCGGGCGAATTGAAGCTGCTGCGCGTGGCGCGGCTGCTCGGCGAATCGGCGCCGCTGACGGTGAAGACCACGTTTTTCGCCACGCAGGCGCTGCCGCCGGAGTATCGAGGCGGTGCCGATGCCTACATCGACTGCGTCGCTGCGCAAATGTTGCCCGCGGCGGCGGCGGCGGGCCTGGTCGATGCGGTGGACGTCAGCTGTGCCGGCGCGGCGTTCACGCGCGAACACGCACAACGCCTGTGCGCGGCCGCCGCCGCGCTGCGCCTGCCGCTCAGGCGCGACGCCGCGCAGCTTGTGGATGCGGGCCTGGCCGCAGGCTGCGCCGCTGTGTCGATCCATCATCCGCTGGCGCTGGACGAGGCCGGCGCGCAGTCCATGGCTGCGTCCGGCACCATCGCGGTGCTGCTGCCGGGGAGGTCCAGTTTCCTCGGCGAGCCGCGGCTGCCGCCGATCGATGCACTGCGCCGCCACGGCGTGCCCATGGCGCTCGCGACCGGCTGCAATCCGGAGAGCGCGCCCGCGACGTCGATCCTGCTCATGCTCAATCTCGCGTGCACACTGTATCGCCTGACGCCGGAAGAGGCGCTGGCCGGCGTTACCTGCCATGCGGCGCGCGTGCTCGGGCTGGAATCCAGCCACGGCACGCTGGAAGTCGGCAAGGAGGCGGATTTCGTGCTGTGGGAGATCGGGGAGCCGGCGGAACTTGCGTACGCCATGGGGGCGAATCCGTGCACCGGCGTGGTGAAGCGCGGAGAACTGCGGAGCGCGGGCGAATTTCGTTGAGCCTGCAGCGGATTTGCTGTAACATCCGTTATCCCATCTCTCGAATCTGAGATGACCAAATATGTGTTTGTTACCGGCGGTGTAGTTTCCTCTCTTGGGAAGGGGATCGCCGCCGCCTCCCTCGCCGCCATCCTCGAATCGCGCGGCATCAAAGTCACCAACATCAAGCTCGACCCCTATATCAACGTCGATCCGGGGACGATGAGCCCGTTCCAGCACGGCGAGGTGTTCGTCACCGAGGACGGCGCCGAAACCGATCTCGACCTGGGGCACTACGAGCGCTTCAGCTCGACGCGCATGCGCAAAAGCAACAATTTCACCACCGGCCAGATTTACGAGTCGGTGATCAAGAAAGAGCGCCGCGGTGAATACCTCGGACGCACGGTGCAGGTGATCCCGCATATCACCGATGAAATCAAGGCGTTCATCGCGCGCGGCGCGCAGGGCGCGGAGGTGGCGATCGTCGAAATCGGCGGCACCGTGGGCGACATTGAATCGCTGCCCTTCCTCGAAGCCATCCGGCAGATGGGCCTGGAATTGGGGCGGGACAGCGTTTGCTACATTCACTTGACCCTGGTGCCCTATATCGCTTCGGCCGGCGAGATCAAGACCAAGCCGACGCAGCACTCGGTGAAGGAGCTGCGCGAAATCGGCATCCAGGCCGACGCGCTGCTGTGCCGCTCCGACCGCCCGATCCCGGACGAAGAGCGCAAGAAAATCGCGCTGTTCACCAACGTGACCGCCAATGCGGTCATTTCCGTGTGGGATGCGGATTCAATCTACAAGATTCCCTACATGCTGCACCAGCAGATGCTGGACGAGATCGTCTGCCACAAGCTGCGTCTGCTCGCACGGCCGGCCGACCTGAAGGCGTGGAAACGCCTGATCGAGGCGCTGGAGCACCCGCTGCACCAGATCACCATCGCCATGGTGGGCAAGTATGTCGAGCTCACCGATTCCTACAAGTCGCTGAACGAAGCGCTGCTGCACGCCGGCATACACACGCGCTCCAGGGTCAAGATCCAGTACGTCGACTCGGAGACGATAGAGCGGGAGGGGACGGGCTGCCTCGCCGGCGTGGATGCGATCCTGGTGCCGGGCGGCTTCGGCGCGCGCGGGGTCGAGGGCAAGATCAAGGCGATCGAGTACGCACGCGTGAACAAGGTGCCTTACCTCGGCATCTGCCTCGGCATGCAGCTCGCGGTGATCGAGTACGCGCGCCACATGGCCGGCCTGGCCGAGGCCAACAGCACCGAATTCAACCCGGATACGCCGCAGCCGGTGGTTGCGCTGATCACCGAATGGCTGGACCGCGAGGGCAAGGTGGAGCGCCGCGATGCGAGCTCCGACCTCGGCGGCACCATGCGCCTGGGCGCGCAGCCCGCCAATATCGTCCCCGGCACGCAGGTGCAGCGGATCTATCAGAGCGACGTCGTCAACGAGCGCCATCGCCACCGCTATGAGGTCAACAACTTCTACCTGCCCCGGCTGGAAGCGGCCGGGCTGAAAGTGGCGGCGCGCACCAAGGTCGAAGCCCTGTGCGAGCTGATCGAGCTGCCGACCGAGGGCCCGAACGCGCATCCCTGGTTCATCGGCTGCCAGTTCCACCCCGAATTCAGTTCCGCGCCGCGCACCGGACATCCGCTGTTCAAGGCCTTCGTCGAAGCCGCGCTGGCGTACCAGGAACGAAAATCCGGCACTGTCCAGGGGGCGCAAGCGGCCGCGGTTGCGGCGGTATGAAGCTGTGCGGCTTCGAGGTCGGCCTCGAACAGCCGATATTCCTGATCGCCGGACCCTGCGTCATCGAATCGAGGCAGCTCGCGCTGGACACAGCGGGTACGCTCAAGGAAATTTGCGCCGGACTCGGCGTACCCTTCATCTACAAGTCGTCATACGACAAGGCCAACCGCAGCTCGGGCGAATCCTTTCGCGGCCCGGGCGCGGACGAGGGCCTGAAAATTCTTGCCGAAGTGAAGCGGCAGATCGGCGTGCCGGTGCTGACCGACGTGCACGAGAGCGGCCAGATCGAGGCTGCGGCAGCCGTGGTGGACGTGCTGCAGACGCCCGCCTTTCTT
>JAAOZY010000467.1 GCA_012274205.1 Betaproteobacteria bacterium | reverse complement strand
CTGCTCAAGCTGATCCCCGCGATCGAGCGCCCGACCAGCGGCACCGTGCTCGTAAACGGCCAGAACGTCGGCAGCATGTGGCGCGCGGGGATCCCCTACCTGCGGCGCAATCTTGGGCTCATATTCCAGGACCAGAAGCTGCTCTACGACCGCAGCGTGTTCGACAATGTCATGTTGCCGCTCGCGTTCACCGGCCACGCCTACAAGGACGCGGCGCGGCGGGCACGCGCCGCGCTGGACAAGGTGGGCCTGCTGGCGCGCGAAAAGACCAATCCGATCACGCTTTCGGGCGGAGAACAGCAACGCCTGTGCATTGCGCGCGCAGTGGTCAACCGCCCGAGCATCCTGCTCGCCGACGAGCCGACCGCCAGCCTGGACTCGACCTCGGCTGCGGAGGTCGTGGAAATGTTCCGCGACTTCAACCGGGTCGGCGTGACCGTGCTCATCGCCACCCACGACGAGGCGCTGGTGCAGCGCCTCAAGCCGCGCGTGCTCGCGCTCGCACAGGGAAGGCTGGCGGCATGAGCAGGGAGCAGGGGCCCCGCTACGCGGGGATGCGACCGTCCGCGAATGCCGCCGGACGCCGACGACATGGTGCGTGCATCGCGGCCCAGGCCAGGAGGCGGCACGCATGAGCCACTGGCTGCGCCAGCACTGTCAGACCTTCGTGCTGACGCTCAAGCGCCTGGCGCGCAATCCGGTCGCCACCCTGCTCAACGTGACGGTGATCGGCATCGCCCTCGCGCTGCCCCTGGGCGGCTACATGCTGCTGCAGAATCTCGGCAGCGTGGCGCAAAGGCTGACGGGCGCGCCCCAGATCAGCCTGTTTCTCGCGCCCGAAGCCGAGAAGTCCGATATCGACGCGCTCGGCGCGCGCCTGAAGCAGTTGCCGGGCGTGCGCGCGCTGCGCTTCATTTCGCGCAAGCAGGCCCTGGAGGAGCTGAAACAGTCGGAGAATCTGTCCGACGTCATTGCGACGCTGCAGACCAATCCGCTGCCCGACGCCTTCGTGCTCGAGGCCGACGGCGGCTCGGCCGGGCTCGAACTGCTGGAGTCGCAGCTGAAGGCAATGCCCAAGGTCGCCCATGTGCAGATCGATTCGGCCTGGGTCAAGCGGCTCGAAAGCCTGTTGCAGCTGGGCCGCACGGCGGTGCTGATCCTGGCGACGTTGCTCGCCTGCGCCCTGGTGGCGGTGACTTTCAACACCATACGTCTGCAGATCCTGACGCAGAAGGACGAAATCGAAGTGGGCAAGCTGATCGGCGCAACCGATGCTTTCATCCGCCGCCCGTTCTTCCACCTGGGCGCGCTGCAAGGCGCCCTGGGCGGCCTGGCCGCGCTGGGCATCGTCTATTTGTGCATGCAGATTCTCAACCGCGGCATCGTCGAACTCTCGCGGCTGTACGGCTCGGACTTCAGGCTCAGTTTCTTCGGCGCTTCTGACTGTTTCGCACTGCTCGCCTTCGCCGCCGTGCTCGGCTGGCTGGGTGCCTATATGTCGGTGAGCAGGCACCTGTCGGCAATCGAACCGAGGTAAGGATCGCGGCGCTCCGGCCCAGGGCCCGCCAGGAATCGGAAGCGCCCAGAGCACCATGCCCCTGCTGTTCGCGACTACCATCTTCGTCTCGGCGTTTCTGCTGTTTCTGATCCAGCCGCTGATCGCCAAACAAATACTGCCCTGGTTCGGCGGATCCGCCGGTGTCTGGGCCACCTGCCTGGTCTTTTTTCAGGCCGCATGGATGGCAGGCTACCTCTACGCGCACGCGCTGGTGCGCTACCTCGCGCCGCGCAGCCAGGCGTTGCTGCATATCGGCCTGCTCGCCGCGAGCTGCCTCGCGCTGCCGGTCATCGCCGATTCCTCCTGGAAACCCCGGGGCGGCGACGATCCCGTGATCCAGATCATCGGCCTGCTGGCGCTCACCGTCGGTCTGCCGTATTTCCTGCTCTCGAGCACCGGTCCGCTGATGCAGGCCTGGTACGCGCGCTGCCTGGCACGCGTGCCCTGGCGGCTGTTCGCCTTGTCCAATCTCGGTTCCCTGCTGGCGCTGCTGGCCTATCCCTTCGCGGTGGAGCCTTGGGTCACGACGCTCAGCCAGGCCTGGATCTGGTCGGGCGCCTACGCCGTGTTCGCAACGCTCTGCGCCACGGCTGCATGGCGGGCGGGGCGGCATGCAGCAGCTGCGCCGCAAATTCCGGCCGTGGAGGATGCCGGCCCGCCCCCGGGCGCTGCCACGCGCGTGCTTTGGCTGCTGTTCGCCGCTACCGGGTCCGCGCTGCTGCTGGCGGTGAGCAACCACATCACCCAGAACGTCGCCTCGGTGCCATTCCTCTGGATCCTGCCCCTGTCGCTGTATCTGCTCAGCTTCATCCTTTGCTTCGAGCGCGAGCGCGCCTACCACCGCGGCCTGTTCCTTGTGCTCGCGGCCCTCACCATTCCGGCCATGGGCTGGCTGCTCGACGCTCTGGAATTGAAGCTGGTCATACCGGCTTGCCTACTTGGCCTGTTCATCCTGTGCATGTTCTGCCACGGCGAACTGGCCCGCCTCAAGCCCGCGCCGCGCCATCTGACCAGCTTCTATCTTTCACTTTCGGCGGGCGGCGTGCTGGGCGGGCTGGCGATAGGCGTGGGCGCGCCGCTGCTGCTGAGCGCTTACTACGAGCTGGGCATCGTGCTTGCCTGCTGCGCGTTGCTCGCATTGTTTGTTTCGCGCCGCATGCGTCCGTGGTTTCCCGCCGTTTTCACCTACGTCCTCATCGCGGCGGCATGGTTCAGCTATGGCCAGATTTCCGCTGCGCACGCACCGGGCGTAGTCGCCGCGACGCGGAATTTCTATGGCGCCATCTGCGTTCGGGACTACGGCCCGCCCGCCTACATCCGCACTTTTCGCCACGGGCCCATTCTGCATGGCGGACAGCTGCTGGGTACGCCCGAGGCGCGGCGCAAACCTCGCACCTACTACGGCCCGGACAGCGGTCTGGGCCAGGTGATCGAGGTCCTGCGTGCGCGCGGCCCGCTGCATATCGGCGTCGTCGGGCTCGGCGTCGGCACCATCGCGGCGTGGGGCCGGGCGGGCGACCGGATACGCTTCTATGAACTCGACCCCGCAGTGATCGCCATGGCCCGGCGCGAATTCAGCTATCTGCAGGACAGCGCCGCCGAGGTCACTACGGTGCCCGGGGATGCCCGGCTCTCCCTCGAACGCGAGCAGGTACAGCAATTCGATCTGCTGAGCATCGACGCGTTCTCTGCGGATTCGATTCCGGTGCACCTGCTCACGATCGAAGCGCTGGACATCTATCTCGGGCACCTCAAACCCGGCGGGGTCCTGCTCTACCATGCCACCAACCGCTATCTGGACATCGCCCCGGTGGTGAAACAACTGGCGGCGCAGCGCGGCATGCAGACGGCGCTGCTTCGTTCCGATGGCGGCAAGGCTGCAACTGCCAACTTTGAAAACGCCTCGGACTGGATCATCGCAAGCACCGACCGCGCCGTGGTGGAAGCGCCCGCCCTGGCAAACCTGCGCGAGCGCATCGCCGCGCAAGCCGGGCTGGCGCTGTGGACCGACGACTACAATAATCTGCTGCAGATTCTCAGGTAGCAGCTACCGGGTGTAGGGCTTGAGCGGCGTCTTGCCGGCCGGCGTGCCCACCGGGCAGGGGCCAAGATAGGTACCTGTCATGGACTGCTTGATGCGCATGGCATAGGGCGGTTCGGTCTGGATCAGCAGCGCGCTGCTGAAGTGCGTGCCGCCGAACTCCATGATGCCCTCGCCGTGGGAACGCATCTGCCCCTGCTCGCAGCTGACCTTCCAGTGCATCCTGCGAGGCTGGATGTCGAGGCCGCTTATCTGGCAGGGGGAATTGGGCGGGGCGGCGAGCCGGCCCACATCCGAGGGCTTCAGGCACATGTCGGTGGTCAAGGGCCCGGTATCCGGACCACGGCCGGGAATGATCATTTCGACCGACAGCCGCCACAGCCCCGGCTTCAGGTCCACCGGTTCTGCGGCCTGCGCACCCGGCGCAGCGAACAGCAAGAATGTCAGAGCGTGGGCAAAGGGTCCGCGCAAGCGCGTCATTTGTCGAATCGCGCCGGACTCTGCATGCGCACCACTGCCTCGGCGGTGACCGGAATTCTGTAGCCGCCGATGACCCAGCCCAGGCCGGGAACCGTGGCGCCGGAAAGTGCGCTCGACAGCGAATCGAGCGCCGTACTCAGGAATCCCAGATCCACCCCGACCTTGCTGCCGGCAGCAATGATGGAATCGACCTTGCCGCCGTACTTGTCCTTGAGCAGGCTGCAGTCGTTGGGCGAGGTCGCGGTAGCGGTGGACTCGGCGAACCACTCGTTGCTCAGATTCTGCACGCCGGCGATGCCGTTGACCAGGGAATAGATGGCCACGTTCACCAGCGGCACGATCAGCTTGGCGCAGTAGGTCACGCGCACCTTGAGCAGGTTCGCATCCTGGATGTTGATGCCCGAACTGCCGCCGTTCGATGTCGGCCGATAGGTCAGGTTGTCGTTGGGGATGATCCGTTTCTTCTTCGGGCTGGAGGTGTCGTCCGGATCGTCGATGCCGAAATCGTCCGCCGCCTTGGCGGTCGGGCTGAGCACCGCCACGTTCATGGTGAGGGGGTTGAATACCTCGATCATGGCGATGGCGCGGCCCTTGAGCAATCCGCCGACGTCGGGGTCGAACGTGAACAGGGGTGTCATGCCTGCGGCGATGCCGTCCTTGATCGAGGTCGTGCTGGCGTTCTTCAGCGCGCCTTGGCGTGCGCCTACGAATACCGCGTAGTTGAGGGTGCTCTTGATTTCGTAGAGCAGGGCGAACTGGATCGCCCCCAGCACCAGCATCAGCAGCGCCGGCAGGATGATGATGTATTCGGCCATGGCTTGACCGCGCAGCCGGTTTGGGCCGGGAGATCGGAGCGTCTTCACACTCAGTATTTCCTTGCGTCCGGCGACGCAGCCGCCTTGTGCGACTCCGCTTCGATTTGCGGCAGCTTGCTCAGGTATTCGAGCAGGGAATCGATTTGGGGTGCCAGGCCGTTACTGGGTTTGACCGTCGCCTGCGCCTGCAGCAGCGAAGCCCAGGCCTGGCGCAGGCGCACGACACCGAGGTTGTGCCAGGCCCGCGCTTCGGCATTGTCGGCCATCAGCGCGTGATGATAGGCGCTGGCCGCCTCGTCCGGGCGATTGCTGCGCGCATAGAGATTGCCCAGCCGCAGCCAGGTTTCGGCATCGTTGGGCATCCTGCGCGCGAGGCTGCGGTAGAGCGTCTCCGCCTTGGCCAGCTCGCCGCCCTCATAGGCCAGCCGGGCCTCCTGGTTGATGGACATCAGATCGGGATCGTTGTCGAGCGACTGGATCACGCCGCTGACAGCGGTGGTGCAGCCCGCGGCAAACACGGCGCTCAGCGCGAGCGCGACGGCGGCGAGCGCGCGCGCGTTCATTTGCCCAATTCCCGCCAGGCGACCTGGTCGCCGACGTTGAGGCCGCAGGCCGCAAGCTGCCCGGCATTGGCCTCGAGCGTGGCGCGCGCGCCGATGGAGCTGGCCAGGCGCAGCGGAGAAATTCCGTGAACCAGCTTTTTCACGCGGCCCTGCGCATCGACGAAGGCGAGATCCAGGGGATAGCGCATGCCCAGCGTGTGCACCGAGGCGCAGGGCTCGATCCACAGGCCCTCGCCCGGCTGCAGCGGCGGGCGGCCCAGCAGCCCGCGCATCCGGTCCAGCGTGCCTGCGGCTTTCCACACACGCGGCAGCAGGCAGGCCTCACCCGCGTACAGCGCGCCCAGTTTCACATGATTCCCGAGTTGAGAAATTTCATCGCGATCGGGAAACCGAGGACGATGAAGGTGACCGGAAAGATGAACATCATCAGCGGACCGATCAGCTTGACCGGCGCTTCCATGGCGAGCTTTTCGGCGCGCTGGAAGCGCTCGGAGCGGCGCTGTTCGGCCTGCGTCCTCAGCGCGGAACCGAGGCGCGCCCCCATGCGCTCGGCCTGAATCACGGTTCCGACGAAGCTGGTGATTTCGGGCATCTGCAGGCGCGCCTCCATGCGGCGCAGCGCGTCGGAGCGCGACAGGCCGGAGCGCAGGTCGCGCACCACCAGGTAGAACTCATGGCGCAGCGGGCCGGCCGGGCCTTTTTCCATGGTCTGGTTGATCGCCCCGGTCAGATTGAGTCCGGCTTCCACCGCCATGGTGACGAAGTCCAGGTACACCGGCAGCGTGCGCTGCACCGCCTTGTAGCGCCGCGTCTGCACGTCGCGCAGCCATTGCGCCGGAAGGAAGAAGCCGATGAGGACGGCGATGATCAGCGTGTTCGGGGAATCGTTCTTGAGTACCGTTTGCCCCCAGTAGGTGAGCGCGAAGATACCGAGCACCGAAAGAATGCGGATGGCGTAGAACTGCTCGGCGCTCATCAGATAGCCGACGCCCGTGCGCTGCAGCTTTTCGTGGGTGCGCTCCAGGGCTGCCGACGGGATGAAAGCGCAGACGTGATATTCGAGGAAGCGCACCAGCGGCCATACCAGCCGCAGCAAGGGCGGCAGCGGATCCATGTATTCGCGATCCTCCGTGGGCACCTCCGCCTTGAGCTTGGACGAAGCATAGATCACAAGCAGCACGGCGGCGCCAAACATCAAGCCGATCAGCGGGAGAACGAAGTTGTCCATGGCCTATACGTCGATGGTCACGATCTTGCGGATGAAGAAATAACCGAGCAGTTCCATGACGGCGATCACCGCCAGCACGGCCCAGCCCATCACGGTGTTGAACAAGGGCGCCATCGCGGCCGGCTCCATCTTGTACAGGGCGAGCATCATGAACAGCGGCAGCATGGTCATGACCAGGCCCTGGATCTTGCCCTGGGCGGTCAGCGCCGCGATCTTGCCCTCCATGACATGCTTGCGCCGCAGCGTGTCGGCAATGGACTCGAGAATATCCGCGAGGTTGCCGCCGACTTCGCGCGCGATGCGCATGGCCGAGACGACCATCACGAAATCCTGCAGCGGCAGGCGCGCCTCCATCGACTTGAGCGCGGTATCGAAGTCGACGCCGACGCGCATTTCACGCAGCAGGAGCTCGAATTCCTGGCTCACCGGCGGCCGCGATTCGGCCACCATGGATTCCATCGCCACGTTGAGCCCCGCGCCCGCGCGCATGCTGCCGGAAATCATCAGCAGCGCATCCGGCAGCTGGGCCTCGAAGCGGTGCAGGCGCTGTTTCTTGAGAAAACCCACCATCCACTTTGGCAGGACGATCAGCGCCACGGCTGATGCGACCGCCACCACCGGATTGCCGAATATGAACCACAGCAGCGGCGGCAATATGAACAGGGCCGCTACGTTCCAGTAGAACATCTTGGCCGGGTCAATGAAAATGAACATGCCGGCAAGACTGTCCCGCGCCTCCGTCTTGATGGTCTCGCGCTGACGGCGCAGCAGCCGCATCAGCAATTCGAGCAGCGTCCAGATGGTGAAGATCGCGGCGATGGCGATGACGCCGACGACCAGTCCGAGGTCGTTCACAGCACGCGGTCCTTCTGGAAGATCGACAGGTCGACCGGAATGCCGCGCTCGGACAGGCTGGCGTAAAAGTCCGGGATGGCGCCGGTGGCGATAAACTTGCCGCGAATCTTCCCGTCCGGACCGTAACCTTCCATCTTGAACAGGAAGATGTCCTGCAGCTGGATCATGTCTCCCTCCATGCCGGTAATCTCGGTCACGTGGGTGACGCGTCGGCTGCCGTCGGGAAAGCGGCTCTGCTGGATGATGATGTGCACCGCCGAACTGATCTGCTCGCGGATCGCGCGGATCGGCAGTTCGATGCCGGACATCAGCGTCAGCACCTCGAGGCGCGCAATGCAGTCGCGCGGCGTGTTGGCGTGGGTGGTGGTCAGCGATCCATCATGGCCGGTGTTCATCGCCTGCAGCATGTCCAGCGCCTCGCCACCGCGGCACTCGCCGACGACGATGCGGTCCGGCCGCATGCGCAGGCAGTTTTTGACCAGGTCGCGTATGGTCACGGCACCCTTGCCTTCGACGTTGGGGGGGCGCGATTCGAGCGAGACCACGTGCGGCTGGTTGAGCTGCAGTTCGGCCGCGTCCTCGACGGTGACGATGCGATCGCCCTCCGGAATGTAGTTCGAGAGCACGTTGAGCAGCGTCGTCTTGCCCGAACCGGTGCCGCCGGAGATGACGATATTGGCGTGGTGGTGCACCGCCTGCTGCATGAAATCCATGATCTCCTTGGTCACGGAGCCGTACTTGATCAGGTCCACGTCCTTCAGCTTGGTCTTGGAAAACTTGCGTATGGTGATATTGGCGCCCTTGAGCGCCAGCGGCGGAATCACCGCATTGACGCGCGAACCGTCCTTGAGGCGCGCATCCACCATGGGCGAGGACTCGTCGATGCGCCGGCCCAGCGGCGCGACGATGCGCTCGATCGCCGACACCACGTTTTTTTCGGCGGTAAAGCTGATGTCGGAAAGCGTCAGCTTGCCGCTGCGCTCGATATAGATCTGGTCGAAGCGGTTGACCATGATTTCGGTCACGCTCGGGTCGGACAGCAGTTCTTCGAGCGGGCCGAGGCCCACCGCCTCGTCCAGAACCTCTTTTGCCAGGCGCGCGCGGTCGACCGCGCCTAGCGTCGGTTCGGTGGCGATGATCTCGCCGATCAGCGTCGCCGTGGTGTTGCGCAGCTCCTCCTCGTTCATGCGCGTGACGTCGACGCGGCGCAAGTCCATGGTCGAAATCAGCTTCTGCTGCACGATGATGCGGGCCTTGTTGAGGGCATCGCGCTGCGGCGTGGTAAGCATGGGCTGTGCCGCAGGCGCAGGCGGCGGCGAAAGCGGCGCCGGCTGGGGCTCAGGCGCTGCCGCCGCGGGCGCCGACGGCGCCGAAATTGGCGCTGCGACTGGTCGCGCTGGGGCGGAAGCAGCGGCGGGCGGCGTTACGACCGCGGGCGCTGCGGCGCCGGCTGCTTCGGGCTCATTGCGCGGCGGCGGCACTACGGCTATCGATGGCGCGGGCCTCGACGCCGCCGGCGCCACTACCTGCAAGCGATAGCCGGCAATGCCGATTTGGTCGTCCGCGACCAGCGGTCCGTGCTCGCCCTCGATGGTCTTGCCGTTCACCTCGGTCACCGACAGGCCGCCGTGATCGACGACATACAAGCCGGTCGGGCGCGCCTCTATCGTGGCCTGGCGCTTACCCACCGTCCAGCCCTTCAGCACGATGACGTTGTCGTCGGCGCGGCCGATCGAGGCCGCCTCCTTGCCCACCTCGAACTCGCTGCGGGCGCCATTGCTGTCGGTGACGAGAACTTTGAACATCAGTCAACG